>DAIQNS010000247.1:0-3305 GCA_036788315.1 Alteraurantiacibacter sp.
AGCCGTAGCCGGCAAACTTGTTGATCAAATCGAACAGTTCATTGGCCTTGCGCGAGTCGATATCCGAAACGGTCTTGCACCCGGCGACGAAAATCGCGCGCTGCGTGTCCATCTCCTTCTGGTCTTTTTTGCCCATGGCCCGGCGCAGCAGATCGGCATCACCGAGCGAATATCCCGCGAGAAGCTGCGCGGCCTGCATCACCTGTTCCTGGTAGACGAAAATGCCATAAGTCTCGGCCAGAATGGTTTCAAGCTTGGGATGCGGATAGATGATTTCCTCGAGCCCGGCTTTGCGTTTGCCGAAGCTGGGAATGTTGTCCATCGGGCCGGGCCGATAAAGCGAGACGAGCGCGATGATGTCCTCAAAGCGCGTGGGCTTCACCGCGGTCAGCGTGCGCCGCATACCTTCGGATTCGAGCTGGAACACGCCGACCGTGTCGCCGCGCTTGAGGAGATCATATACGCCTGGATCGTCCCATGCGAGAGCGTCGAGATCGACCGCGATGCCGCGCCGCGCGAGAAGATCGACCGCTTTGCGCAGCACAGAAAGCGTCTTGAGGCCGAGAAAGTCGAACTTGACCAGCCCGCTGTCCTCGACATGCTTCATGTCGAACTGCGTCACGGGCATGTCCGAACGCGGATCACGGTAAAGCGGGACAAGCTGCGACAAGGGCCGATCGCCAATCACCACGCCGGCGGCATGGGTCGAGGAATTGCGCGGGAAGCCTTCAAGCTGCATCGCGAGGTCGACGAGGCGCTTGACCTCGTTATCGTTCTCGTACTCGCGCCGGAAATCGGCTGCACCGTTGAGCGTGCGCGGCAATGTCCAGGGATCGGTGGGATGGTTGGGCACCATCTTGGTCAGCCGGTCCACCTTGCCATAGGGCATCTGCAAGATGCGCCCGCAATCGCGCAGGACCGCGCGCGCTTTCAGTTTGCCGAAAGTGATGATCTGCGCGACCTTGTCATGGCCATAGCTGTCCTGCACGTAGCGGATAACTTCGCCCCGCCGCGTTTCGCAGAAGTCGATGTCGAAATCGGGCATGGAAACGCGTTCGGGATTGAGAAAACGCTCGAACAGCAGCCCCAGGCGCAGCGGATCAAGATCAGTAATTGTAAGCGCCCAGGCAACCAGCGATCCCGCGCCCGAACCGCGCCCCGGCCCGACGGGTATGCCCTGCCCCTTGGCCCATTTGATGAAATCGGCAACGATCAGGAAATAGCCCGGAAAGCCCATCTTGCTGATCACGCCGACTTCGTAATCGAGACGCTCGAAATAGGCGTGACGCTGCTCCTCGGTCAGGTCTTCGTAATGCGCAAGCCGTGCTTCCAGCCCCTCGCGCGCATCCTCCGCGAGCATACGCTCCTCGCCTTCCAGATCACCCGCAAGGCTGGGCAGGATCGGATTGCGGCGCGGCGGGGCAAAGGCGCAGCGCTGCGCCACCACCAGCGAATTGGCCGTGGCTTCGGGAATGTCGGCGAACAGTTCTTCCATCATGGCGGCTGACTTCACGAAATCCTGATCGCGCGAACGCGGGCGATCGGCGCTGTCGATCTGGCTCGAATTGGCGATGCACAGCATTGCATCATGCGCCGAATGCATATGCGGCTCGCCAAACTTGGCCGGGTTTGTCGCCACGAGCGGAAGATCAAGCGTGTAGGCAAGGTCTATGAGCGCAGCTTCCGCAGCCTGCTCGACCGGGTCGCCGCGCCGCGCCAGTTCGACATAAAGGTGGCCGGGAAAGAGCGCCGCCAATTCGCCCAGCACCGCGGCGGCACGCTCCATCTTGCCATCGGCGAGCAACCGCGCCGCCGCGCCATCGCCCGCTCCGGTGAGCGCAATCAGCCCATCGGTGTGCCCCGTAAGCTGATCCATCGTAACATGCGGCTCGCGCTCGAGTGGCCGGTCGAGATGCGCGGCGGAAACGAGATGGCACAGATTGAGCCATCCGGCCTCGTCCTGCGCATAGAGCGGCAGGTAATCGACCGGCTCGCCCAGCCCCCGCGCGACGCCCAGCAGCGTGCCCACGATCGGCTGAACCCCATCGGCCATGCACGCTTTGGCAAAGGCTGTCGAACCGTACAGGCCATTGCGGTCGCAGATGGCGATGGCGGGAAAGCCCCGCTCCTTTGCGAGCTTCGCAATGCCCTTGGGGTCGATCGCGCCTTCGAGCAGGGAATAGCTGGAAAGGACTCGCAAGGGGACGAAAGGAACATAGCGCATCATCCCAATATGCGAAGCTGCGCGCGGTTAGCCAAGGGCTCAGCCCAAGCTGTCCCCCGACCCTTCCGCAGCTTTTGCCGCCGCGATCTTGCGGCGCGTGTCGCGGATGGTCGAGAAGGCACCGTAGGCAATCAGCGCGAACAGGAAAATCCACACCCAGACGGGAATATCCTGCCCGAAAATGCCGAGATAGAGATAGGCCGAAACGAAGAAGAACCCCGCCACCATCGTGGGAAGCACCGTCGATCGCCCGGCCCGCGCGCGCTTCACCAGCCAGGCAATCGAAGCAAGAAAACACGGAATCGCGCCGATATAGATCGTCACGAAGATATAGGGGTTCACTCCGTATTGTGCGCCTTGCGCCAAAATCCACTCATTGATCGCTTCGAGCACTCGGCCCTCCTGAACTGTCTCGCTGACTGTTCGCCGCCCATGGCACGGGGGTTACTTGCGGTCCTCAGCCCGCTTCGAGCTTGCCCTCGTGCAGCCTTACCACACGGTCCATGCGCGCCGCGAGCCGCTCGTTATGCGTTGCGACCAGCGCTGCACTGCCCTGACCGCGCACCAATTCCAGAAACTCGCCGAGCACGCGTGCGGAAGTGGCCTCATCGAGATTGCCCGTCGGCTCATCCGCGAGCACAAGCTGCTTGTTCGCGAGCGCACGCGCCACCGCCACGCGCTGCTGCTCTCCGCCCGAAAGCTGGCTCGGCCGGTGATCGAGCCGGTGTTCGAGGCCCAGCGCGGTCAGCAGTTCGCGGGCCCTTTCGGCCGCGGCATCGCGCTTCGTGCCGACCAGCAATTGCGGAATGATCACATTCTCCATCGCATTGAAATCAGGCAGGAGATGGTGAAACTGATAGACGAACCCCAGATGATCGCGGCGCAAGGTCGTGCGTTCGGCGGCCGACAAGCGGCTCGCCTCGTTTCCGGCAATGTTGATGGAGCCGGAAAAACCGCCTTCGAGCAGACCCACCGCCTGCAACATCGTCGATTTGCCCGAACCCGAGGGCCCCAGAAGCGCGACAATCTCGCCGGCTTCAACCGTCAGATCAACGCCGCGCAGCACGTCAATCGTGACGCC
>DAIQNS010000248.1:0-238 GCA_036788315.1 Alteraurantiacibacter sp.
CGTTGTTGCGCCGATGGTGTGCAATTCGCCGCGTGACAGCGCGGGCTTCAACAAATTGGAGGCATCCATCGAGCCTTCCGACGCGCCCGCTCCGATCAGCGTGTGCATCTCGTCGATAAACAGGATGATCTGTCCGTCTGCGCCTTTCACCTCGTCGAGCACGGCTTTGAGGCGTTCCTCGAATTCGCCGCGATATTTCGCGCCGGCAATCAGCGAGCCCATATCGAGGCTCATCAGC
>DAIQNS010000248.1:248-3303 GCA_036788315.1 Alteraurantiacibacter sp.
TCGGGCACATCGCCATTGGCAATGCGCAGCGCGAGGCCTTCGGCAATCGCGGTCTTGCCAACGCCGGGCTCGCCGATCAGCACCGGATTGTTCTTTGTGCGCCGGGCAAGGATCTGCACCGTGCGGCGGATTTCCTCGTCGCGCCCGATCACCGGATCGAGTTTGCCGTCCCTTGCTGCCTGCGTAAGATCGCGGGCATATTTCTTCATCGCATCGTACGCGCCTTCGGCATTCGAGGTGTCCGCCGTGCGCCCGCCGCGCAGTTCGTTGATCGCGGCATTGAGCGCTTCGGGCGTTACTTGTGCCGCGGCGAGCGCCTTGCCCGCCTTGCTGTCCTTGGCCAGCGCCAGCGCAAGCAGCAGCCGCTCGACCGTGACATAGCTGTCGCCCGCTTTCTCGGCGATCTGCTCTGCAGCATCGAGCACGCGCACCGCGTCATTGTCGAGCCCCGGCGTCGCCTGCGCGCCCGAGCCTGAAACCGAAGGCACTTTCTCGAGCAGTCCATCGACTTCGCGCACCGCCTTCGCCGGATCGCCGCCAGCGCGCTGCAGCAGGCCCGCGGCCATGCCCTCCTCATCCTCGAGCAGCGCCTTGAGAATATGCTCAGGGCTGATCCGCTGATGCGAATTGCGGATGGCCACGGTTTGCGCGCTTTGCAGGAAGCCGCGAGCGCGCTCGGTGAATTTGTCCAGGTTCATACATTCCCCATGCGAATTGGCCGCTTTGCGAAATGGTCTATACTGCGGTCTGCTACAAAGATGGTGTGATAAAATCGCAACACAAGTGCGCGGGGCGAGGAAAAATGCCGGGCCTGTCCCAGATACCATTTGTTACAAAAAACATCGCGCCCGATCCGTCCGGCAAATTGACAAGCGTTGCCCGGCAAGCGAGGAAGCTGCGTGGGATGATCGCGATCATGACGATTGGCCTTGGAGTGAGAATATGCCTGCCAGATTAACGGCTTTGAGTGCGACTTCTTTGGTATCCATGGCCAGCTGCCTTGCCATTCTGATGACCGCAAGCGCCGCTCACGCGCAAGGCACGCAGCAGCCTTTGCCGCCCGCTGAAAGCCCTGCGCCAAGCGTGACATTGCCCGGCGATCTGGATGCTGCGACGAGCATCGAGGAGGAAGCTGTGGCGCAGCCGCAGGACGCATCTTCACAGGCGGCAACGGGGCCTGCCGACCAGATTGTCGTGCGCGGGTTGAATGAGCGCATGTCGAGCTGGAAACGCGCCGAAACCGACAATGTCATCATCTATTCCAACGGCTCGGAATCGGTCCTGCGCAAAGCCGCGATCGAGGTGGAACAGCTGCATTTCCTCTTGTCGAAAATCTTCGGGCGGCTCGATGCAGAGGATGAAACGCAAAAGCTGCGCGTCACGCTCATCGGCAATGCCGATTTCATGGAATCCATGAGCCTCGTCAACTGGCGCGCAGCCGAAGGTCCGTTTCTGGGCCCAGTTCAGAACCAGCGCTATTACGATCCGCGCATCGACGGCGCAGTCATGGCAGTCACGCGCGCCGATCTGTTCTTCTCCGCGGCAAGCGGGGCGACTGAAAGGGCGGCCCAGGAATTCTTCGGCAGCTTCGGCGACAGCGATTTTTCGGGCGGTGGGTTTGACGAGGACGGCTTTGGCGATTCCGGTTTCAACGATGATCCCGGCCCGCCCGATTTTATTGACAATAGCGGCGGCGATCAGGAGCGCCCGTGGGAGCAGGCACTTTTTGCAGGCTATGCGCAGCATTACATCACCACGCATCTGCCCGAAGCCTATCCGCGCTGGTATATCGACGGGATCGGCGCGCTGTTTTCCACTTTCCGGGTGAACGACAAGGGCAATATCGAATATGGCCGTTCGCCGCCCGCATTCCGGGGGCTTTACAACAATAGCGACCGGCTCGACATTGCCGAACTCTTGGCCAGCGGTGCCGCGCCCGAGGGCAGCATATGGTCCTCGCATCACGCCTGGTTGCTGGCGCATTTCTTCTTCCTTTCCGCCGACAACCAGAACCGCAAGACGCAGCTGGCGCAATATATGGGCGCCATCGCCAATGGCCGCACGCCGCAGGACGCGGTGAAAGTGTTCGGCGATCTCGACAAGCTGCAGGACGAGATCAATGCTTATGGCAGCGGGCGCAGCCGCTTTGCCACGGTCCCGCTTGCCGAGCTCGAAGCGGTCGATCCCGACATCCGTTCGCTGGGCGTTACCGAAGCGGGCGTGCTGCAGGAGCAGTTCGAAATCGATCCCCGCCTGATCCTGCCGCCGCTTCCCCTTGCCGATACACCGCCCAAGGATGCGGAGCGGATGCAGCGGGCGCATGAGCGGGCGCGTGTGGCGCGCGACAAATGGATGGACGATCTGCGCCGCGATGTGGCCGGGCTATCGGGCTATCCCGAGGCGCTGCTGCTGCTTGCGCAGGCCGAGTGCCGCCTGGGCAATTTCGACGCCTGCCTTGCCGCAGCCGACGGTGTGCTCGCCGATACACCCAATGATCAGCGCGCGCTCAGCTGGAAAGCGATTGCGTTGGTCAACAAGGCCGCAGGCTTGCCCCCCGAGACACGCGCAGCCGAGGCGAAAGCGGCGCGCGCACTGGTCGTGGCGGCCAACCGCGCCAATCCCGATGCGCTGATGCCGCTCGTCGCCTATTTCCGCAGCTTCACCGATGCCGGAGAGCCTGCGCCCGAAGCCGCGATGCTCGGCATGCTCAAGGTGATCCAGGCCGTGCCCAATGCGCCCGAGCCAAGGCTGATGCTGGCGCAGGAATTGCAGCGGCAATCGCGGACGCGCCCGGCCGAGACGATCCTGCTGCCGGTGGTGATGGGACCTTGGGATTCGCCCGAGCGCCAGCTTGCCCTGAGCCAATAGGGCGGCGCGCAAACTTGCATAACTGACTGCAATTCGGGCTTCCCTTGCCCGCACCGGGTGCTATCGGAAACAAATGAAACTTGTTTCCCCCGCCCGCTTTGCCTTCTCCGCTCTTGCCGCTGTCGCGCTGGCGGGTTGCGCCACGCTCGCCGATGCCCCCGTCGCCAGCCAAACCCTTGAAACAGCC
>DAIQNS010000249.1:0-3294 GCA_036788315.1 Alteraurantiacibacter sp.
TCGAAGGGGATCAGGCGTTCTTCGCCATCATCATCGCCGTAGACATTGAAAGTGATGCCGGTCTTGCGGAAAAAGCTCTCCGCTTCCGAGGCCTTGCCCCGCATCCACGCCCCGTCCTGCTCGCCCAGCCATCGGTCATAGCCGCTATAGGCCCTGCGCACTTCGCCATCTGGCGTGTGCATTTCATCGAAATTGAGGGGCTTCCCGGAAGTCATGGTATCCTTTTGTCGCAATGCAACATGGCACGAACCAAGCTTCGCGCCAAGGGAATACCGATTAACCGGCTAAATCCTCGTCAAGTTCCTGAAGAATGGCAAGAATTACCTCGCGCGCATCAACAAAGCCCATATGTGTGCAACGCAAGGCGCGCTCGCGGTCGCGCTCCCCCGGCAGGCCGCGGGCAGCGCGCGGCGAAACCACCCCGTCGCGCGGGCTCCACAGGGCCACCGTCTCGACCGGCGGCTTGGCCGCCAGATTGGTGACCACGGGCGGGCTTTCGACCGAATGGCCGGTGATCAGCTGGTAAGCGCGCCAGACATTGTTGGAATAGGGCGTGTGGCTGAAAGGCGTGCCCATGGTGACGACCTTGGCAACGCATTCGGGATGCCGCTTGGCCACTTCGCGCGCGAAAGCGCCGCCAAGGCTCCAGCCGACCAGCACCACGGGTTCGCCATAACGCTCGCTGACTTCGCACACGCGGCTAGAGAGCTGCTCGAACTTCTCGGGCGTGGGCCCGAAATTATAGCCCACACCCCAGCGCTTGACGCGGTGCCCCGCCCGCTCAAGCTGCCGCGCCATGTAGCGCATGCGGCTGGGTGCAGTGGCGAAGCCGGGCAGTAGGATCACGGTTCGCGGATGGTCCGCAAGGGCAATGTCGATAGGTTTGCGCCAGTGCCGCAAGGCCAGTTTGAAAGGAAAGGACAGCTCGCCCAGAAAAAGCCGGAGCGAAGGGCGATGCGCCTCTTCCGGCGGCTGACCGCGCAGCAGCGCAAGCCGGCCCAAAAAGCTTGCCGCATTGGCCTTTGGACCTGCCAGCAAGGCGGTCGAAATTGATCGGGAAGCGGAATTCATCCTGCGCATATCCGGCGGGTGTAACGAAGATGTCATGTTCAAGCGATGAACGCGCCCCTCCGCAAGCGATTCCGCCGCCTGTCAACAAACTGTCATAAATTAGAAGGTGCGAAGCCTAGCCGCAGTCGCCAATGCGTTCGGATTTCACACGCATGGTGATCAGGGCTTCACTGCCCTCGCCAAGATCCTGCCGGAAGGACATTTCCATATCCGCGCTCTCATCGTTGGCAGTGCCCTTCATGCCCACCTGCCCGATAATGCCGCCATCGGTGGAATTGCACGCGAGCACGGCGTCCACAGTGCCACCATCAGCGGTGAAGCTGGTGACGTTACAATTGCTCTCGGCCATGTCGGTGACCCAGTTTTCGAGCGACTGGTCGGCAGCGATGCAATAGGTCGTCTGCTCGGCGCTTGCGCCTTGGGCAAAAGCGGAACGCATCGCTTCGAGACTGACATCGTCGGCGCCGGGCACTTCGAGGCTGATCAGTTCCTGCGTGGTGCGATATTCGCCCGCTGCAGGAATTATCTCGGCGCCCAGCGCGGTGATCTCCTCTGCGCTCAGCGCTTCTTCGGCCAGTTCGTCATCCGACTTGTCGCAAGCAGCAAGCGCCAGCGGCGCGGCGATCAGCATCAAATGACGCAGGGAAAGGTTGGGGCGCATGGGCATTATCTCCGAATTGCACGTAGCCCGCAAACCGGGCCTTTACATCGCAGCAGCCTATCAAGTGCGCGCGCGGGTGCCAAATCGCGCGGGCCACAGAGAAGTTAACGTCCCAAAATGGGCGCGATTGCGCGGGCGCTTTCCTCAGGCCGGACAGTCGCCCTTGCGCACGGTCTGCGTTTCCATAACCATCCGCATCGCGCCCGGCCCCTCGCCAGGACTGGTCATGTCCATCTCCATGCGCATGTCCTGCGAGGTCGCAGAAACCGTGCCGGTCAGCTTGACCGTGCCCGATGTGCCATCGGCATTGTTGCAAGCCAGCGTTGCATCGAAGCTGTCAGAGGAGGTCTTGTAGTCGCTGAATTCGCAGCCCTCGGGCACATTCTGCGACTGGGTAAGCCATTCCTTGTAGCCTTCCTTGGCCATTTCCTCGGTCATGCAGAAGGTCTGCCCGGCAGTCAGTCCTGCTTCGAACATCCCGCGCATCATCGCCATTTCATCCTCGCTTGCGCCGGGGATAGAAAATTCGACCAGTTCACCGGTCATCGTATATTCGCCCGGCTGCGGCTCGGGCAGATTGCCCATCGCTTCGGCGATCTGTTCGGGATCGCTGGGATCCTCGACGACGGTTTCCCCGCCGCAAGCCGACAGGACCAGAGCCAATGGCGCAGCGGCCACGAGAAGCAGATGTGAACGCATGAAATTCCCCTTGAAGCTTGCGTGATAGCGGCCACGGCAACGCGCCGGGCTTTTGCGCTTGTGGCCATGCTGACGGCAAAACATGGCTTGAGCAAGCCTTGATGCAGGACCATATCACATGCCATGGCCCAACTCGTTATCCGCCGCGGACTGGAAGAGCCCGATACTTCAGGCGAATTCATACCGCACAAGCCCGCCCGCCCCGACAAGGCCGATGGCGGCATTCCGTTCAAGCTCGTCTCCGAATACGAGCCTGCAGGCGATCAGCCGACCGCAATTGCCGAACTTGCCGCAGCAGCGCTGGAAGGCGAGCAGACGCAGGTCCTGCTTGGTGTGACCGGATCGGGCAAGACCTTCACCATGGCCAAGGTGATCGAACAATTGCAGCGCCCGGCGCTCGTGCTCGCGCCCAACAAGATCCTCGCCGCTCAGCTTTACGGCGAGTTCAAAAGCTTCTTTCCCGAGAACGCGGTCGAATATTTCGTCAGCTATTACGATTACTACCAGCCCGAAGCCTATGTCCCGCGCTCGGATACCTATATCGAGAAGGAATCCAGCGTAAACGAGGCGATCGACCGGATGCGCCATTCGGCCACGCGCAGCTTGCTCGAACGCGACGATGTGCTGATCGTCGCGTCTGTTTCCTGCCTGTACGGGATCGGCGCGGTCGAAACCTATGCCGCGATGACTTTCGACCTTGCGACCGGCGCAAGCGTGGATCAGCGCGAACTCATCCGCAAGCTGGTGGCGCTGCAATACAAGCGCAACGATGTGGCCTTTGCGCGCGGCTGTTTCAGAGTGCGCGGCGACAATGTCGAAATCTTCCCCAGCCATTATGAGGACATGGCATGGCGTGTCAGCTT
>DAIQNS010000250.1:0-3287 GCA_036788315.1 Alteraurantiacibacter sp.
CATTGCCGAGGCGGTCGGAAGCGAATAGGCCTTGTGGCCATGCTCAAGAGCTTCATCCTCTCGCTTGGCGCTGCCCTCTCGCTTTCGGCGTGCACCACCGCGCAGATCGCGCCCGCGCCCGCAGTCGCTGCCGGGAGTTCTGCCGAGACTCCGGCCACCACCGCCGTTCGCGGCATGGTCAGCACAGCCCACCCGCGCGCAAGCGAGGCGGGCGCGGCCATTCTGCGCCAGGGCGGCAGCGCGACCGACGCGGCGATCGCGGTGATGCTTGCGCTCACCGTGGTCGAACCGCAAAGCTCGGGGATCGGCGGGGGCGGGTTTTACCTGCGCACCAATGCTGCGGGCGAAGTCGTCTCGCTCGACGGGCGCGAAACCGCGCCTGCCGGGGCGACGCCGCAATGGTTCCTTGACGCGGATGGCGAGCGGCTCGGGTTTAGCGAAGCGGTGATCAGCGGGCTGAGCGTGGGCGTACCGGGCAATCTCGCGCTCGCGGCAGAAGCGCATGCGCGCTACGGCAAGCTCGAATGGAGCGCACTGTTCGCGCCCGCCATCGCGCTCGCTCAAGGCGGCTTCGAAGTGACCGAACGCACGCGCGAGTTCCTGACCTTCGCGAAGGCGCGCGGCGCGCATACAGCCGAAGGGCGCGCGCTGTTCTACAGCGAGGATGGCGAGCCGCTGCCCGCCGGAACCTTGGTGCGCAATCCCGCGCTCGCCGAGAGCTTTGCCGCCATGGCACAGGCCGGGCCGCAATGGCTCTACCAGGGCGCGGTAGCCGAAGAGCTCGCCGCGCTCATCCGTACCGAAACGCCCCGGCAAGGGGGCATGGTGCCCGATGACCTTGGCCGGTACACTGCCGTCTGGCGCGATCCGGTATGCGGAACATATCGCGCGCACAAAATTTGCGGAATGGGCCCGCCATCCTCGGGCGCGACGACGCTATTTGCGATGCTCAAGCAGCTCGAAGCGCATGATCTTGCAGCCCTTGGCCCGCAGTCCGCCACGGCCTGGCACCTGTTCGCCGAAAGCCAGCGGCTCGCCTATGCGGACCGCGAATTGTATCTTGCCGACGCGGATTTCGTTCCCGTGCCAGTCGATGGCCTGATGGATGCCGATTATCTGCGCGCGCGCGGCGCACTGATTGCAGCGGACAGAAGGATGGACGAGGTCGCCGCTGGCAAGCCGCCGGGCGCTGAGGCCCTTCTTGCCGGTGGCGAGGAAGCGCCCGATAGCGGCACGAGCCATTTCGTGGTCAGCGATAGCGATGGCAATGTTGTGACTTACACCTCGACCATCGAAGGACCGTTCGGCTCGGGCCTGATGTTCGGCGGCTTCTTTCTCAACAATGAGCTGACCGATTTCAGCTTCGTGCCCGAAGTCGATGGGCGGCCCGTGGCCAACCGGGTCGAAGGCGGCAAACGCCCACGCAGTTCGATGGCGCCCACCCTCGTATTCGGGCCCGACGGCAAGCTGCGCGTGGCAATCGGTGCAGCAGGCGGCAGCACAATCCCGATTCAGGTGGCAAAATCGCTGATCGGGGTAATCGATTGGGGCCTGACGGTCGAGGAGGCGATTGCGCTGCCCAATATGTTTGCGCCGGGCGACACGGCAAGTCTGGAAGAGGTTGAAATGCTGCTCGCGCTGCGCCCTCAACTCGAGGCATTGGGCCATGAAATCGGCACGCGCCGGGCGTTCGGCAAAGTCAATGCGGTGGAATGGCGCGGCGGGCGCTGGGTCGGTGCCGCCGATCCGCGCAGCGAAGGGATTGCCATCGGCGAATAGCCGCATTCGAGCAGACTTGTCGCGCGGGCCGCGTGCGCGTACGTCCGCTAGCGGAGAGAAGCCGGCCTACCGGCGCCACGAAGGATCGCAGCAGCGTGCAACTGGACGATATCAAAACCGCAAAATCGCTGGTCGGACTGTTTCTGAAACGCGCCGACGAGCGTGCCAATATGCCTTTCCTGACAGCGAAGATCGACGGAAAATGGACACCGATCAGCTACAGCGAGGCTGCGCGGACGGTGTGCCTACTTGCCGAGCGGCTGCGCGCAATCGGTCTCAAGGACGGGGACCGGGTGATCATCGTGGCTGAGAACCGGCCCGAATGGTGCATGGCCGATCTCGCGATCATGGCCGCAGGCTGCATCACCACGCCCGCCTATACAACTAACACCCAGGGCGACCATGCGCATGTGCTCAACGATTCGGGCGCGCGCGCGGTCATAGTGGGCAATCCGCGGCTGGCGAAGGATCTGTTCCCCGCGATCATCCGCGCAGGCCATGTTGACCATGTCATTGCTATCGATCCGATCCCCAGCGCGCAATCGAGCAATTTCGAACTGCATCAGTGGGACACGATGATCACAGGCGACGCAGAAGCTGCGCGCAAGGCGGTCGATGCGCGGATTGCGGGCTTCACCCGCGAGGATATTGCCTGCATCATCTACACCAGCGGCACCTCGGGCAAGCCGCGCGGCGTGATGCTGCATCACGGCGCAATCCTGCACAATGCCTTTGGCGCAGGCGATCTGGTGGCAAGCGATCTGGGCTGGGACGATGAGCGGTTCCTTTCCTTCCTGCCTTTGAGCCATGCGCTCGAGCATACAGCCGGGCTTTATCTGCCGATCGGCCTTGGCGCGGATATCTGGTTCGCCGAAGGGCTCGACAAACTTTCGAGCAATCTGGAGGAAGCGCAGCCCACGCTGATGATCGTGGTTCCGCGCCTGTTCGAAGTGCTGCGCGGCAAGATCATCAAGGCGGTCGAGAAGCAGGGCAGACTCGCGAATTTCCTGCTCGGGCGCGCGATGCGGCTGGGCGAGCGGCAGGTGACAGGGCGCGCCAATCTCCTCGACATGCCCAATGACTGGCTGCTCGGCCTGACCTTGCGCCCGAAAATCCGCATGCGCTTTGGCGGGAGGATCAAGGCACTGGTGTCGGGCGGCGCGCCGCTCAATCCCGAAGTCGGCGGCTTCTTCCAGGCGATGGGGCTGGTCATGCTGCAAGGCTATGGCCAGACCGAGAGCGCACCGGTGATCAGCTGCAATTATCCCTCCGCCGGGATCAGGCTGCACACCGTGGGCCCGCCGCTCAGTGGTGTCGAAGTGCGTATTGCCGAAGATGGCGAAATTCTGGTGCGCGGCGAACTGGTCATGAAAGGCTATTGGCAAAATCCCGAGGACACCGCGAAAGCGATTATGGATGGCTGGCTCCATACTGGCGATATCGGCCATATCGACAAGGGCGGCCGGATCGTCATCACCGACCGCAAGAAAGACATCATCGTCAATGAC
>DAIQNS010000251.1:0-3286 GCA_036788315.1 Alteraurantiacibacter sp.
GATGCGGGGCGGGGCATGGCTCATCGCGCTTGCCTAGCGATCACAAGGCAGGCAGCAAGTGCTAATGTCACTAGCGCAAACCTTCGCTCCGCTCGTGGATCTGGTCTATCCGCCGCGTTGCCCGTGCTGCGGAGAGGCGATTGCCGCGCAGACGGGGCTTTGCGCCGATTGCTGGCACCTGCTCGAAGTTCCCCGCGCGGGGCCGGGTGATGAAGTGGTCGCCGCCTCGGTTTACAACGATACTTCGCGCAATCTGGTGCTCGCTTTCAAATATGGCCGCAGGCTCGCACTTGCGCCGATGATGGCGCGCCTGATTGCGCTGCGGCTTGGCGCGCTGGAGGGCGAGTGGACGCTTGTGCCTGTGCCGCTGCACCGCTGGCGTTTGTGGCAGCGCGGCTTTAACCAGTCAGCGCTGCTCGCGCGCGAAATTGCCCGGCTCACCGGCGCACCGGTCCTGCTCGATGGCCTGATCAGGCGCAAATCCACACGCAAGCTTGCAGGGCTTGGCGCCGAGGCGCGTCGGATGGAGCTTGCCGGGGCAATTGCCGTGAACCGTGGCCATGGTCGCCGGATTGCCGGAGCCAGAATACTGCTTGTCGATGATGTGCTTACCAGCGGAGCGACAAGCGAAGCATGCGCGGTGGCGCTGCGCGAGGCGGGGGCGGCGCAGGTTCGCATCGCGTGTTTCGCGCGCAAATGAGATGGATCGAAGTTCAAAAGCAAAGCGCCCGAAGGTAGTTACCTCCGGGCGCTCGCGTGACGATATACGCTGAAGCTCGCGCTACCCCCCTAATGGGCGCGGCACTTCAATCCCTCATGCTTCGGACCGTTTGCCGGTTCCGCAACCCCCCATCCCTTGGCTGGATGAAGACGACCCATCTGGTCGCTGCGCATTCATCTCATTGAAAGATGAAAGCGCAAACAGCGGAGATAGTGTTTGTTGGATTTTGGCATCCACATGTGTTTATCCTGCAACAAATTCCGCCATTTGAGTGCGGGAAGCCCGATTTCAGGAGGAAAAGACGATTTCACGGAACGAATCAAGCGCTGCACTGCGCGAGCAAGGTAGCATGTTCATGCCCAAGTTCGACGAAAACGGATTGCTCAGCGCTGTTGCGCAACATGCGCAGAGCGGCGAAGTGCTGATGCTCGCATTTATGAACCAGGCGGCGGTGACAAGGACGCTGGAGACAGGTCTTGCGCACTTCTATTCGCGCAGCAGACAGGCGCTTTGGCAAAAGGGCGAGACCTCGGGCAATGTGCTCAGGGTCCAGCACATCCTGGTCGATTGTGATCAGGATGCGCTTGTTTTGAAAGTATTGCCCGAAGGCCCGGCGTGCCACACCAATGCGCGCAGCTGTTTTTACCGCAAGATCGACGGAGAACGGCTCGTGCGCGTGGATTGAACTGGATCAGACTGGCAGAAAGTCCGGCACAGAGAGGTAGCGCTCGCCAGTATCATAATTGAACCCGATCACGCGCGTTCCGGGCGGGCAATCCTCCAGCTTTTGCGCAATCGCAGCCAGTGTCGCGCCCGAGGATATGCCTACCAGAAGGCCTTCCACACTGGCGGAGCGGCGCGCCATCTCCTTGGCCGCTTCGGCATCGACAGAGATCGCTCCATCAATCGCGCGGGTATCCAGATTGCCGGGAATAAATCCGGCGCCGATGCCCTGGATCGGGTGTGGCCCCGGCTGTCCCCCGGAGATAACCGGCGAAAGCGCCGGCTCGACGGCATAGGCCTTCATATAGGGCCAGACCTTCTTCAATTCCTGCGCGCAGGCAGTCAGATGGCCGCCCGTGCCAACGCCAGTAATCATCAATTCCGGCGGCGCGTCGGCGAAGTCGGTGAGAATTTCCTGCGCCGTCGTGCGGGCATGGATCGCGGGGTTGGCACTGTTTTCGAACTGCTGCGGCATCCAGGCATTCTCGGTCTGGGCGACCAGCTCGGCTGCCCGTTCGAGCGCGCCTTTCATGCCCTTTTCCTTGGGCGTGAGATCGAAACTCGCGCCATAGGCAAGCATCAGGCGACGGCGTTCGAGGCTCATGCTTTCCGGCATGACGAGCAGCAGCTTATAGCCCTTGACCGCGGCCACCATGGCAAGACCGATCCCGGTATTGCCGCTGGTCGGCTCGACAATGGTGCCGCCGGGCTTCAGATCGCCGGCTTCTTCCGCCGCTTCGACCATGGCCAGCGCGATCCTGTCCTTGATTGAGCCGCCCGGATTGCTGCGCTCGCTTTTGATCCAGACTTCGTGATCCGGGAACAGGCGCGCCATGCGGATATGCGGCGTGTTGCCGATCGACTGGAGAACATTATCGAATTTCATGGTGTAATCCTTATTCTGCGGGCTTGGCCTCTGAGTGCTCTTTTAGCAGATGATCGGGCGGATCGAAGGTTTTCGTTTGGCGCAGAACTGGAAAAAGCTTCGCATAGGCGACGACGGTGACCAGCGCGCCCGTTCCGCCTGCCACCACAGCAGCGACAGGGCCAAAGGCAAAGGCAAGGCTGCCCGAAAAGAAATCGCCGAACTCATTGGAGGCCGAAATCGTCAATTGCGATACCGCGCCGACCCTGCCGCGCTTCTCGTCAGGCGTGTGCAACTGGATAAGCGATTGCCGGATATAGACCGAAAACATGTCCGCCGCGCCCACTATCACCAGCATCGCGAGGCTGAGCGGCATCGATGTCGAAAGGCCAAAGATGATCGTCGCAATCGCGAAGACAGCCACAGAACCAAGCATCAATGGCCCAACATTGCTATTAAGCGGGCGAAACGAGAACCACATCGCGGTTACCGATGCGCCGATGGCAGGCGCCATGGCGAGCTGGCTGAGGCCGGTTGCGCCGACATCGAGAATATCGCGGGCATAGACCGGAAACAGCGCTGTGGCCCCGGCGAGGAACACCGCAAACAGATCAAGCGTGATGGTCGAGAAGACCATCTTGTTCTGCCAGACATAGACCATGCCATCGCGTATCTGCGTGACCGGGTTGCCCGTTGCCAGCGTCTGGCGCGGAACCTTGCCGATAAAGCTGATGGCGATGATCGCGACCATGAAGAGGGCGATGGAAAAAACGTAAGGCAGAGCAGGGCTGACGACATAGAGATAGCCGCCAAACGCGGGACCGATGATGACGCCGGTCTGCCACGCAATGGAGGACAGCGCTATCGCTTGGGGAAGGAGTTTGGCCGGAACCAGATTCGGCGCGAGGGCCGAATAGGCTGGCCCGGCAAACGCGCGCCCCACGCCCAGCGTGACCGCAATGGCGAACAGGATTGGC
>DAIQNS010000252.1:0-815 GCA_036788315.1 Alteraurantiacibacter sp.
TGAGATAGGGGTGCACCATATCGCCCTGGATCGGGCCGGGGCGGACAATCGCCACCTGGATCACCAGATCATAGAACTCGCGCGGGCGCAGGCGCGGGAGCATGTTCATCTGCGCGCGGCTTTCCACCTGAAACACGCCGAGCGAATCCCCCTTTCGCAGCATCGCATAGGTTTCCGGATCCTCGCGCGGAACGCTCGCCAAACTCAGGCGGCGATCGTGATGATCCTCGAGCAGATCGAGGCATTTGCGGATGCAGGTAAGCATGCCCAAAGCCAGCACATCGACCTTGAGGATGCCCAGCGCTTCGATATCGTCCTTGTCCCATTCAATGAATGTGCGCTCGGGCATGGCGCCGTTGCCGATCGGCACGGTTTGGGTAAGCGCGCCCGCTGTGAGAATGAAGCCGCCGACGTGTTGGCTCAGATGGCGCGGCATGCCGATCATCTGCTCGGTCAGCCTGAGCACGCGGCGCAAATGCGGATCGCTGATGTCCATGCCCGTTTCGGCCACATGCTTCTCGCCGATCTCGCGGCCCCAACCACCCCATACCGTGCGCGCCAGGGCGCTGGTCACGTCCTCGGAGAGGCCCATCGCCTTGCCCACTTCGCGGATTGCCATGCGCGGGCGATAATGAATGACCGTGGCAGTCAGCCCCGCACGGTGGCGGCCATATTTGCGATAGATATGCTGGATCACTTCCTCGCGCCGCTCATGCTCGAAATCGACATCGATATCGGGCGGCTCCTTGCGTTCTTCTGAGATGAAGCGATCGAACAAAAGCGCATGGCGCGCCGGGTCGACGCTGGTGATCTCG
>DAIQNS010000252.1:825-3274 GCA_036788315.1 Alteraurantiacibacter sp.
CACACCGCCGAATTGGCCGCCGAGCCGCGCCCCTGGCACAGGATCGGCGGATCGCAGCCGCGCGCGAAATCGACGATATCCTTGATGGTGAGGAAATAGCGCGCAAGATTGAGCTTGCCGATCAGCGCCAGCTCCCGCTCCAGCGTGGCATGCACGCTTTCGGGCACACCGGAGGGATAGCGCTGCGCGGCCCCGGCCCAGGTTTGCTGCACCAGATAATCCTGCGGGTTCATGCCTGCGGGATAAATCTCCTCGGGGTATTCATATTGCAGTTCTTCAAGGCTGAAATCACACGCATCGGCGACCTCGCGCGCCGCCTCTATTGCATGCGGCCAGCGCGCGAACAGGCGCTGCATTTGCGCCGCTGATTTGAGGTGCCGCTCGGCATTGGGATTGAGCAGATGGCCGGCAGCGGCAATCGTGGTCTTGTGCCGGATCGCGGCCATCACATCGTGCAGCGGGCGACGATCGGGCGCGTGATACTGCACGTCATTGGTGGCGAGCAGCGCCAGAGCGTTGGCCCGCGCCAGCGCATCGAGCCGCGTAATCCGGGCGCTATCGTTGCCGCGATAGAGATAGCTTGCGGCGAGGTGCCTCAGCGTGGGCAGCTGGCGGGTGAGATGCCCGATCAGATCGGTGAACGGGGCGGTGAGCAAGCTTTCCTCCTGCTTGCGGGAGGGCGCATAACTTCCTCCAAGCGGGAGCGGAATGACATTGTTTGGCACCGCAATTGTGAATCGCGCCTCCAGATCAGCGGGAGGGAGCAGGATCAATTGTACGCCCTCGCCATGCGCCGCCAGCATCGCCAGCGAAATTTCGCACACGCCCTTGTCCTGCCATTCCCCGTCGAGCGTCTGCATTCGTCCCGCGCTGATCAACTGGCACAGCCGCCCATAGGCCACGCGGTCTTTGGGATAGGCGAGGAAGGCGAGGCCTTCGACCGTCTCGATCCGGCAGCCGATGACCGGGCGCAGTTTGGCGGTTCTCGCCTCGGTATGGATGCGCACCACGCCCGCCATGGAATTGGCATCGGCAATCCCGATCGCGTCATAGCCAAGCTGGCGCGCGGTCATCACCAGATCCACGGCATCGGACGCCCCGCGCAGGAAGCTGAAGCAGCTGACCATGCCCAGCTCCACGAAGGGCGCGCGTTCGGGCGGCGCGGGCGTATCGGGATCAAGCGCTATGCGACGCCTTTCCGGGGTGAGCGGAGCATCAGGCATAGAGCCCCTGCACGAACCAGTCGGGCATGCCGCCGCGCCCGTCATCGGCAAGGCCCTCGCGGTAGATCCAGTAACGCCGCCCCGCCCGGTCCTCGATCCGGTAATAATCGCGCAGCCGCGTGCGCCCGCGCTCGCGCCACCATTCGGGCGCAATGCGTTCCGGCCCTTCGACGCGGGTGATATCATGCACCTCGCCGCGCCAGCGGAACTGCCGCGGATCGCCATCGGGGCTGGCATAAAGCACAGCGATCTTCTCTGCCCGGTCGAGCAATTTCAGGGGGCGGGTGTGAAAGGCGAGTTCGTGCTGCTGCGCGACTTCCCGGGCGAGCGGAGGCTGCCAGCCCTGCGCGCGCTCGGGCAGATGGCTGGCGCGCAGCACAGGGCGCTGCACCGCCTTGGGCCCGAGCCGCACGGTCAGCCGGTCAACGAGAGCGGCCAGCGAAGTGCCATGTTCCTCGGCGGCGGCCTCAAGGTCCGATTGCGCCAGCGACAGCGCCTCGCACCAAGCCGCGCGCAGGCGCACCATTTCGATTCCGAAACCCGCATCCACATCATCGAGCCGCGCTGCAAACAGGCGCGTGATATGGCCTGCATCGCGCGTGGCGCCGGCAAGTTCAAGCTGGCGCATGGTCACCTCGCCATCCACTCGCCACAAGCCCAGCTCAAGCCGCCGCGCACCATCCCCGCGCCCTTCGAGCAGGCGCACCATATCCTCGGCCAGATCGCGCGCCACCTGATCGAGCAGCGGGCGATGGCGAATAGGCTCAAGCAGGCGGCGCTGCACCAATGGCGCATGGATCGGCACGACAGGCAGCAGCGGTTCGGGCACGAGGCCGGTCAACTGGTCCATGCGTTTGAGCGGATTGGCCGCTGCCGAGCGGCGATTGCGAAAGCGGCGCTGCAGCGCATCGCGCCCGCCGCGCCCCTGTTCCACGCCCGCCATATCGCCCAGCCGCTTCAAACCAAGCCGGCGCAGCACCAGCAGCACATCGTCATCAAGGCGCAGGGCGGCAACGGGCAGATCGGCGAGGCGCATGGCGCAATCCTCTTCCGGACCAAGGATCGCGCCATTTTCCCCGTAATGCGCCAGCGCCCAGGCCGCGCCTGCCGTTGGCGCGATGGCACTGCGCACGGCAAGCCCGCGCGCGCTGCACCTGTCAGCGACATCGGCGAGGAGCCGCCGTTCTCCGCCGAACAGATGCGCCACCGCGCTCACATCGACAAGC
>DAIQNS010000253.1:0-3250 GCA_036788315.1 Alteraurantiacibacter sp.
ATGGCGATGATGACGGCCACCGACACGATCCATCCGCCGCGCCGGACCTTGATACTGTCAGGATTGAATGGATTGAGCCTCACGGATACCCCCTGGCCATTGTGCAGTTGCAAAAAGGGGCTGGACGGCCCGCATGCTGGCATTAGGCACGTTTGTTCCAGAATCGCAACGGAGGCTCCATGTTCCTTGAAGGCAAGACCGCGCTTATCACAGGCTCCACCTCAGGGATCGGTCTGGCCATTGCCCGCAGTCTCCACGGGGCTGGCGCGAAAGTCATTCTCAATGGCTTTGGCGATGCTGACGCGATCGGCGCTTTGCAGGCAGAATTGGGCGGGGCAGCGTGGATCAATGAGGATCTGACCGTTACCGCAGGCGTCGAGGCGCTGATGGCCAAGTCCGGCGCAGTCGATATTCTCGTAAACAATGCAGGCATGCAGCATGTCGCCCCGGTCGAGGACTTTCCGGTCGACAAATGGGACAAGATCATTGCGCTCAACCTGTCTGCCGCCTTCCACACCGCGCGCCTTGCCGTGCCGCATATGAAGCGCGCAGGCTGGGGCCGGATCATCTGCACGGCTAGCGCGCATTCGCTTACCGCATCGCCGTTCAAGGCCGCCTATGTCGCGGCGAAACATGGCATTGCCGGACTGGTCAAGACACTCGCGCTCGAACTGGCGCAGGATAATATTACCGCCAATTGCATCAGCCCGGGCTATGTCTGGACGCCGCTGGTCGAGGCGCAAATCCCCGACACGATGAAGAGCCGCGGCATGACGCGCGAGCAGGTGATGAACGAGGTTCTCCTCGCGCGCCAACCGACGAAGAAGTTCGTCCAGGTGGAAGAAGTCGCCGCCATGGCGCTGTTCCTGTGCCGCGATGAGGCGCAGAACATGACCGGCGGCAATTACACCATCGATGGCGGCTGGACGGCGGAGTAGACCCCGCCATGATAACCAAGCCCGTCCTGCCGATCCGGCTGGCTCTGGTGCTGGCGCTGATTGTCCTTCTTGCGGTGTTTGCCTTTGGGCAGATGGGCTGGTCGATCCATCGCGGCGATCCCTACGCGGCCGAGCCTGTCGGCATTGTCGCGCAGCCTTGCATCGAGCGCGAGCTTCCGGCGGACCGTGCGCAAAGGCAGATAGCGCGGGCCTTCGCGCTTTCCCGCGATCTTGGGCAATTGTGCTGGTACCGCGAGGAAAATGCCCGGCTGCTGGCCGCGAATACCGACGTCAAACTGGTGCTCATGGGCGATTCGATCACGCACGGCTGGGCCGAAATGCAGCCCGATCTTGCGCCCGAGGGCATCATCGGGCGCGGTATCGGCGGGCAGACCACGAGCCAGATGCTGCTGCGTTTCCGCGCCGATGTCATCGCGCTTCAGCCTGACGCAGTGCATATCATGGCGGGCACCAACGACATTGCCGGCAACACCGGCGCGCTTTCGCTCGATATGCTGCAGGACAATTACCGCTCGATGGCCGAATTGGCGCAGCAACACGATATCGAGGTAATTTTCGGCGCGATCCCGCCCGCCACGCAGTTCTTCTGGCGCGAGGGCATTGCCCCTGCGCAAACCATTCGCGAGGTGAACGCGTGGCTCAAAGCCTATTCCAAGGAGAATGGCTTCACCTTCATCGATTATCATTCGGCCATGACCAATGCTGAAGGCGGATTGCCCGAGGAACTCGCGCCTGACGGCGTACATCCCAATGCGGCAGGCTTTGCCATCATGCGCGGTCTGCTCGATCCGGTGGTGGCCTCACTGGGGGGCGGCAAATGACGCGTGCGGGGCAAAACGACGCCATCCCCCAGCTTTCCCGAGCCGCCCCCTAGCAGTTGCAGCAAAGCGGGCTTACATGGACCGCCACGAATCGAAACGCTTGACCCAAGAGTGGCGCCCATGGAAATCGAAACCGGCCTGACCTTTGACGATGTGCTTTTGCGCCCGGGCGAAAGCGACATTCTGCCCTCGCAGGCAAACACGCGCACGCAGCTGACGCGGGCGATTGCGCTCAATATCCCGGTCATCTCCGCCGCCATGGACACTGTGACCGAGGCCGATATGGCGATTGTGCTTGCACAATTGGGCGGGCTTGGCGTGCTCCACCGCAATCTCACCATCGAGCAGCAATGCGATGATGTGCGAAGGGTAAAGCGCTTCGAAAGCGGCATGGTCGTCAATCCGATCACCATCAGGCCCGATTCCACGCTCGGCGATGCACAGCAATTGATGCTCAAGCACCGGATCAGCGGCATTCCTGTCACCGATGAAAGCGGCAGATTGTGCGGCATCCTCACCAACCGCGACACCCGCTTTGCCGATAATCCAGCTCAGCCCGTGCGCGAACTGATGACGAGCGAAAACCTCGCCACCGTGCGCGATGACATCACCAGCGAGGATGCGCGCCGCCTGCTGCACCAGAGGCGGATCGAGAAGCTGCTGGTGGTCAATGACGATTACAAATGCATCGGCCTGATCACGGTGAAGGATATCGAGAAGGCCGTGCTCCATCCCGATGCGACCAAGGATGCCGCCGGTCGCCTGCGCGTGGCAGCGGCGACGACTGTTGGCGACAAGGGCTTTGAACGAACCGAGGCGCTGGTCGATGCCGGATGCGATGTCATCATCATCGATACCGCCCATGGCCACAACAAGGAAGTGGCCAAAGCTGTCGAACGGCTCAAGAAGCTGTCCAATTCGGTGCAGGTGATCGCGGGCAATATTGCCACGGCGGAAGCGGCAAAGGCGCTTGTGGGCGCGGGCGCGGATGCGGTAAAAGTGGGCATCGGGCCGGGTTCGATCTGTACGACGCGCATTGTTGCAGGCGTGGGCGTTCCGCAGCTGACCGCGATCATGGATGTGGCATCGGCAGCAGGCGATATCCCGGTGATTGCCGATGGCGGCCTGCGCACCAGCGGCGATGCGGCCAAGGCGCTCGCGGCAGGAGCATCGACTGTGATGATCGGATCGCTGCTGGCAGGCACGGAAGAAGCACCGGGCGAGACTTTCCTGTATCAGGGCCGCTCGTACAAGGCCTATCGCGGCATGGGCAGCGTGGGCGCGATGGCGCGCGGTTCGGCGGATCGCTATTTCCAGCAGGATGTGGCCGAGATGAAGCTGGTGCCCGAAGGGATCGAAGGCCAGGTGCCATACAAGGGCCCGGCACGCGATGTGATCCACCAGCTTGTCGGCGGCGTGAAGGCAGCGATGGGCTATACCGGCTCGGCGACGATCAAGGAGCTGCAGCAA
>DAIQNS010000254.1:0-3240 GCA_036788315.1 Alteraurantiacibacter sp.
TTGCGCAGCCTCACGTCGGCCGCCGAAGGGGCGCCCACCAACGCCTATGTCCGGTTCCACGCCGGAATGGCCCTCGCCGCCGTAGACCAGACGGCGGCGGCCCGGGAGCATCTGGAGGCAGCGCTGGCGCTGAACCCGGACTTCTCGAAGGCGGCGGAGGCGCGCTGCAGATTGCGCAGCCGCATCGAAAATCCGATCATCAGCGCCCACACCCAGATCGAGGCGATCACCAGTCCGATAATGACCAACTGCACAATGATATCGGCGTCAAGGAAGAGTTCGAGCGGATCGAGCTTGGTTGGCGCCATAGAAGTGACGGCAGTGAGGAATGCGGTGGACATCAGGCAGGGTCTTTCTTGGCAAATTCGTCAAAGGCTTGGCGCCAGGCATCGGGCTGTCTCTTCGGGCGGCCATCGGGAGCGAGAAAGCCGACCCGCAGCGCGACCTCGGCCAGCAATTCCTCCCCCCGCCAGACCTTCTGCGCCATACGCACGCTCGCTGCGCGCAGTTCGGTGGCCTCGGTTTCGATCACCAGCGCATCATCGAGCTTGGCCGGGCACAGCCATTTTATGGCCGCCTCGGCAACCGCATAGGCGCCTTCCCCCGCCTCGATCGCCGCGCGCTGGTCCACCCCGAGCAAACGCAACAGATCGCTGCGCGCGCGCTCGCAAAAGCGCAGATAATTGGCGTGATAGACGATGCCTGACAGGTCAGTATCCTCGTAAAAAACTCGAATGGGAAAGTAATGGCGCGAGCCGGAAATGGCTCCCGATGGGGGAAGGAGTTGGCTTGGCATAGATGAATGGAGCATTAGCAGGCGGTCTGTCGCTCGAAAAGAACGTTTCACCGATAGCTCAAATGAATTCGCGGTCGGTGCTATCTCGCCAGCATCGGCCCCAGTGGTCCGCCGCCAAACAGGTGCACATGCAAATGCGGCACTTCCTGCCCGGCATTGCGCCCGACATTGCCGACCAGCCTGTAGCCGCGCACCACCATCCCGTTTTCGCGCGCCACGCGGCCCACAGCGCGCACAAAGCCGACGATTTCATCATCGCTGGCCTTCTGTGAAAAATCGTCCCAGCTGACATAGGGCCCTTTGGGGATCACCAGGATATGCACGTCCGCCTGTGGCGCGATGTCGTGGAAGGCGAGCGCGTATTCGTCTTCATGAACCTTGTTGCAGGGGATCTCGCCGCGCAGGATCTTCGCGAAGATGTTGTCAGGATCGTAGGGCAAGGTCGGGTCAATCGCCATTATTCGCTCCTCCCGGCCTTCTCGGCAAGGCCGGACAGGCCCTCGCGCCGGTCAAGCTCGCGCAGCACATCCTCCATGCCCAGATCGCGGGCGCCAAGCAGGACAATCAGATGAAACACAAGGTCTGCCGCTTCGCCTGTCAATTCTTCCCGGCTTCCCGAAAGCGCGGCGACCGCAACTTCCACGCCCTCTTCGCCGACCTTGCGCGCGATCACCGGCAGGCCGCGCGCATGCAGCTTGGCGACATAGCTCTCGTCAGGCGACGCGGAGCGGCGCTGCGCGATGACGGCTTCGAGACGTTTGAGCGTATCCATGCAGCTTGCCATGCGCGCGCACGGGGATATTCGTCAAGCGCAGAGCGCGAAGCTCAGGGCTCGAAGCTCAAAGCTTGAATCTCAGACGCGCCTGATTGAGGCGCGGATCAATTGCGGGGATCATCGTCGCGAGGGCGGCGTGCGGAAACGCTGCGGCCGATCAGGACACCGGCCAGCCCAAGCGCGAAGAGCAGGACCGAAGACGCCTCGGGGATCTGCGTCCCGCCGGAAGCGGAAGCAGGCGCTGCCATCAGGAGGACCATCAGGGCGGGGATGAGGAGGCGTGTTAACATGTTGCAAAGCACAATAGGCCACCCCTTGTTAGGAAATCGCCTGATTCGCAAGCCCCGTCCCGCTTTGGCACTGGGATAAAAGCGCGGGTTAATCGCGCCTATCCGCGCGCAGGCAATCCCGCCGCGCGCAGCGCCGCATGCGCATCTGCGATGGTATAGTGCCCGAAATGGAAAATGCTCGCCGCCAGCACCGCGCTTGCGCCGCCCTTTGTCACGCCCTCGACCAGATGATCGAGCGTGCCCACGCCTCCGCTGGCGACTACCGGCACGCTGACTTCATCGGCAATCGCTCGGGTCAGCGCAAGATCATACCCGGCCTTGGTTCCGTCGCCATCCATCGAGGTGACGAGCAATTCGCCTGCGCCAAGGACCGCCACCTTGATGGCGTATTCAACCGCGTCGATGCCGGTGGGCTTGCGCCCGCCGTGGGTGAAGATCTCCCAGCGGCCTTCAGCAACGCGTCGCGCATCGACACTGGCGACGGCGCACTGGCTGCCCATCCGCTGGGCAATCTCGGCGATCAGTTCGGGCCTCGCGACCGCAGCGGAATTGACCGCAACCTTGTCCGCCCCTGCCAGCAGCAGCGCGCGCGCATCCTCGACAGTGCGCACTCCGCCGCCAACAGTAAGCGGCATGAAACACACCTCGGCGGTGCGCCGGACGATATCGAGCAAAGTGCCGCGCCCTTCATGGCTGGCCGAGATATCGAGAAAGCACAATTCGTCCGCGCCCGCCGCATCATAGGCCTGCGCCTGCTCGACTGGATCGCCCGCATCCTTGAGATTGACGAAATTGACGCCCTTGACCACGCGCCCATCGGCAACGTCGAGACAGGGGATAACACGGATACGGACAGTCACGAGGCTTCCGCCATCGCAATCGCGGTCGCCAGATCGAGCTTGCCTTCATACAGCGCGCGGCCCGTGATCACGCCTTCGATGCCGTCTTGCGCATAAAGCGAAAGCATGCGGATATCGTCCAGCCCCTTCACCCCGCCGCTCGCAATCACCGGAATATGGACGCTGCGCGCGAGGTCCACTGTCGCCTCGACATTGCAACCCTTGAGCATTCCATCGCGCCCGATATCGGTGAACAGCAGCGAGGCAACGCCCGCATCCTCGAACCGCCGCGCCAGATCGCGCACGGGCACATCGGAAACTTCGGCCCAGCCTTCGGTCGCGACCATGCCATCGCGCGCATCCACCGCAACGACAATGCCGCCTTCCCATGTCCGCGCCATGTCTTTCACAAATTCAGGGTCTTTCAGCGCGGCCGAGCCCATCACCACGCGGGACACGCCAAGATTAAACCAGCCCTCCACTGCGGCCGCATCGCGGATGCCGCCGCCCAATTGCACATGGCCGGGGAAGGCTGCGACA
>DAIQNS010000255.1:0-1081 GCA_036788315.1 Alteraurantiacibacter sp.
CGCAGTCGATGCCCAAGGACAATATCCAGCGCGCGATCGACAAGGCCTCGGCCAGTGACGGCGAGAATTACGAGGAAGTGCGCTACGAAGGCTATGGCCCGGCTGGCAGCGCGATCATCGTCGAAGCGCTGACCGATAACCGCAACCGCACCGCCACCAATATCCGCACCGCCTTTTCCAAGAACGGCGGCAATCTGGCAGCCACGGGCGCGGTGAGCCACGGGTTCGAGCGCAAGGGCCTGATCGAATATTCCGCCGATGCGGGCGACGAGGAAACCGTGCTGATGGCCGCGATGGAGGCAGGCGCAGACGATATCGAGAGCACCGATGACGGGCACACGATCTGGACCGAAATGGAAGCGCTGCACGAAGTCGCTGGAGCGCTGGAGAAATCGCTGGGCGAAGCGGAGAATGTGAAGCTCGCTTGGAAGCCCACGCTGAGCGTGGAAATGGACGAGCACAGCGCGGGAACGCTGCTCAAGCTCATCGATATGCTCGACGAGGATGACGATGTGCAGACCGTCTGGGGCAATTACGATATTCCGGACGAGGTGATGGACAAGCTCGAAGGCTGAGCGATGCAGTGAGAGAGAAATTCGAAGTTCTGTTCGTGATCGCGCTCTTGTGCACTTTCCTGCTCGCGATTGCATGGCGGATCGGCTTGCTTGTCGGGCTTGAGTGATGCTGATCCTGGGGCTTGATCCCTCGCTCTCGTGCACCGGCTGGGGGCTCATCCGCACCGAGGGATCACGCCTTAGCCACATCGCCAACGGGCAGATTGCCACGCTTACGAAGGCGCCCATGGCTGAACGGCTGGCGGTCTTGCAGCGCGAGCTCGCGCAAATTATCGCCGCGCACCGTCCGGACCGCGCGGCCTGCGAGGAAGTGTTTCTCAACAAGAACCCGCAATCCACCCTCAAACTGGCGCAGGCGCGCGGGGTCGTGCTGGCAGCTTGCGGAATTGCCGGAATCGCGGTGCGCGAGCATTCCGCGCGCGCTGTGAAGAAGGCGGTCGTGGGCACTGGCGCTGCGGACAAGCGGCAGGTGCAGGCCATGCTGGCGATCTTGCTGCCGGGCGCAC
>DAIQNS010000255.1:1091-3226 GCA_036788315.1 Alteraurantiacibacter sp.
GTTGCCATAGCTGACGCGCATACGCGCTGAAATGCCGGCTTTTTTCCTCGCCTTTCTCTCCGTCCTGCTGGCGACAATTGCCGGTCGTGACGCGGTGCGTATCGCGCGGCTGTCGGGCGCAGGTCTTTCTGCGGCGGGCCTGCTGATGGCTGCAGGCGTGGCGGCGCTCATCTATTCAGCGCTTGCTGCAATGATCGGGGAGCAGCTGGCTCCCTTGCTCAATGCGAGAGGCAAGGCGCTGATTGCGGCCATTGCGCTGGCGCTCGCGGCTTGCGAGCGCCCTCTGCACCGCGCGAGCCGACCCTCTCGATTGGCGCAGCCGCGCTGGTGCTGGCAGGCGCATTGGTCACAGGCGCAGCCGGATTGCTGGTCATTGCGATCACGCTGGTCAGTTCGGCACCGGTGCTTGCGGGCGCTGGCGGCGCGCTGGGCGCTTTCGCGGCGCTGGTGATGCCGGTGCTGGCTGGCGCGAATTGGGAAGCCCGCTTTCCGCAGGCCGCCATGCGCTGGAGCATCGCTGCGCTATTGCTGGCAGCTGCGCTTTTGACAGGATTACCCCTGTTCGTCCCTCTTTTCTGATCGCTTTTTGCGATCAATAAGACGAGGATGTTTCGCGAAACATAAACAGCCTCCATCGATTATGGAAGCACAACCCCAATGAAAGGTTATTCCATGGCAAACACAGGCGACAATTCCAGAACCGCACTCGTAGACGGCCTCAATGCACTGCTTGCTGATCATCTTGCGCTGTATTTGAAGACGAAGCATTTTCACTGGCACGTGAAAGGCCCACGCTTTCGCGACCTGCATTTGCTGTTCGATGAGCATTCGATCGAAATCAGGGACCAGATCGACCTAATCGCCGAGCGCGTGCGCAAGAATGATGCGGTGACCCTCACATCGATCGGCTCGGTTGCCAAGGCAACGCAAATTGCCGATCAGGACCGCACCGACCTTGCCGCAGAAGACATGGTTGCCGAACTAGCAAGCGACAACGCGAAGCTGGTGGAAAGCCTCAAGCGGTTGAAGGATCTCGCCGACAAGGCGGGCGACAATGCCACCGATGGCTTGCTCGACGGTTGGACCGACATGGCCGAGCAGCGCGTATGGTTCCTCAAGTCGACGCTCGCGTGAGGTCTTTTTTATGAAAGCGGCGCGCGTGGAGAATGTGACCATTGTCGAAGATGCCAGCACGCAGACCATCGCTGCGGCGCTCGTGGCGCGGCTGCGCGATGCTCTCGCCGCCACAAAGGGCGAGATCGCGATCAGCGTGCCGGGTGGTTCGACGCCGTTTCCGATCCTCGAAGAAGCGGCAGGCGCGGACATCGCGTGGGAGCGCATTACGGTTTGGCCGGGCGATGACCGCTTGGTTCCCGAAGATCACGCGGCGAGCAATACCGGCAAGATCCGCGCGCTGATGGAACCCTTGGGCGCACGCATTGTGCCGCTCGAAGAAAGCGCGCAGCCGCCGCGCTTCGCGCTCGTCTGGCTCGGCATGGGCGAGGACGGGCACATTGCCTCGCTTTTCCCCAACACCGATCCACAGGCCGAGGATGCGCAGGCGATCCGCCGCCTGACGCCCGATCCGCTGCCACCCGAAGCGCCGTTCGACCGGATTACCCTGACGATCCCGGCGCTGCTCAATGCCGATGCGCTGATGTTCGTCATTCGCGGTGCGGAGAAGCGCGCGCTGTTCGAAGCGGCGGCGGCAGGCGCGCATGATCTGCCGATTGCCCGCCTTCTGGGCGCTGCGCACCAACCGGTGACATGTTTCACCTGATCCCGCGTGCGCTGCACCGCGCGGCGTATCGTGCGGCGCACGGGGTACGGGTGCTGTGGTGGCGCTGGCGCAGGCCCATGGTGCACGGCGTTTGCGTGATTGCGCGCGATGCGCGCTCGCGAATGCTGCTCGTGCGGCTGAGCTACGGCTCGCGCCAGTGGCAATTTCCCGGCGGCGGCATGGGAGCGGCCGAAGACCCGCTGATTGCAGCAGCGCGCGAATTTGCCGAGGAAACCGGCCTTGCGCTTAGTGAACTGCGCCTCGTGGGCCACAAGGTCGAAAAATTGCACGGCGCGACCAACATCGTGCATGTCGTGACCGGCAGGGCGGATGGCGAGCCGCGCGCGAGCGGGCG
>DAIQNS010000256.1:0-3224 GCA_036788315.1 Alteraurantiacibacter sp.
CCCGCTTTCTGCCCGAAGATATTGTGCAGATTGGGCCCCACCAGATGCGCGCCGCCGGGCTGCATCGTGTGGCAGAATGTGCACCATTTGTAGGTCTCCTGCCCTGTGGTCAGCTCGAACTGGGTTGCGGGCGGGATATCGACTTCGGCCACCCGTTCCAGATGCCAGGTAATGTCGGGATCGGCCTCGATCATCACGCCGGTGGCAAAGGGCGTCACGCGGAACAGCAGATGCGGCATGTACAGCCCGCTCGCGATGACCGCGCAGACGCCCACGAGAGCCGCGCCCTTGGCGGTGATACCCGGCGCGCCTTCGCGGATCGCGGCAAATTTGCCAGCGCGAGCAGCGCGCACGATCAGCCAGAACGCGAGCACAAGACCAAGGAAGATTGCGCCCGCAATGAAGCCGGGGCGCAATTCGCGAAAGCTGTTCACAGCGTAGATGAAAATTGTCGCGCGGGCGAGAAAGATAAAGCCGAAGCCTGCGGGAAAGGCGCTGAACAGGCCTTTGCCGTAGCGCGCGAAACTGTAGGCCGCGCTCAGCACGGCGACGACCGCAATCAGCACGGTGGCATTGGCCATGGCGGAATGGAAATAGCCGGTGAACTGCCAGACAGCGTGATCCTTGGCCATCAGCGTAGGGATGGTGATCAGCCCCGAGAACGAGAGCATGCGCCCTTCGGCCCAACCGTAAAAAAAGCCGAGTGGCCCGCCAAGAGCCAGCAGGATCAGCAGCGACAGCGCGAGCGTGCCGTGCCAGAAGCGCAGCGCGGGCGGCAGGCTGTCAGTGGCAATCGCGCCGCGCTCCTTCCACCACAGCCACAGGCGCCAGATCGCAAGCAGCAGCAGCAAGGAGCCGATGGTATAGTGCCAGCTGCGCGCCACATCGCGGATGGCGCTTTCCTTCTCCAGTCGCGGCAGAACCACAATCAGCAGGCTGTGCGCCAACATGACAATTGCCAGCAGCCAGCCGATCAGTCGGGCTCTGGCGCTTTCACCTGCGGACGGATCTGTCATACTTCCCTGCTCCAACCATGCCGCACGCGCAGCCAATATCCCGCCAGCTAGCTAATGCGCGCGGCAAGGAAGCGGAGCGGCTCGGCACGATTTGCTCGCCCTGTGGGGAAATGGTGCGGCTTCAGCTCAGCGATTTGGTCGGCGCACTGCCGCTGTCGATAATATCCTGCTCGGTGAGCTTGTAGCCCGAAAGGAGGATAATCGCGAGAATGTTGAAGGCAGCAGGAAGGTACGACATGGCCAGAAGCAGCGCGTTGTTGACATCCTCGCCCTGCGGCACGTCAAACGGCAGGGATTTGTCGAACCCGGCCCAGGTGAGTGCTATGCCGACAATGAACGGCCCTGCAGCGCCGGTGAGCTTTTCGACGAAGCTGTAGAGCGCGGTGAACGCGCCCTCGCGCCGTACGCCGGTGCGGTTGGCGTCCTCGTTGATGATGTCGGTAAGCATGGACATGGCCATGACGACATTGCCACCAAAGGAAATGCCGACGATCGCGGCGCGCGCAACGATTGCCCAGACCGGTTCGTCCGCGCCCGAGAAGGACCAGCTCAGCGCGTAAAGGACATTGCATGCCGCAGCGAGATAATAGGCCGCCTTCTTGCCGTAAACGCGCGAGAATTTGACCAGCAGCGGCGCGAACGCAATCGTCGAGGCCGTGACGGTGAGGCCGAAAATGCCCAGAATGTTGAAGTCCTGCTGAAGATACTGGACGAAGAAATAGGCCATCGCCGCGCCCATCGTCTGCACGCCCATGAGCTGCGCGAATTTCACCCCGATGAGGCGCAGGAAATGCGCGTTGCCCATGACCGCGCCAAACTCGGTCTGGAGCTGCTCGAACTTTCCTTTGCCGGTATCTTCCTCGGGCTGGGTATAGCGCGCCGTAGCGGTCGAGAAATAGGCGATCAGCATGCTGACAAGAATGATCAGCGCGCAGCCCAATCCCACGAGCAGCCAGCTTTGCATGTCCTTGGAGCCGAGCGCCTCGAGCACGAATTTGAACCCCGCCCCGCCAATCATCGCCCCCATCGCGACAAACACGATGCGATAGGCATGGATCGAGGAGCGCTCGTGATAATTGTCGGTCATCTCGGCGGGCATCGAGAGGTAGGGGATGTTGTAGAGCGTGAAACCGAGCGCATAGAGGCACAGCACGATAAACAGATAGCCGGCGGTGACATACTGGTTGGCAAAGCCCGGCGCGCTGAACAAAAGCGCAAAGCTCAAGGCGCTGATCAGCGCGCCCCAGGTGAGGAAAGGGCGACGGCGGCCCTTGGGATGGCGCAGCCGGTCGCTCCACATACCCACGATAGGATCGGTCACCACATCAAACAGCTTGCTGACCGTGATGATCAGGCCAGCAAGCCAGGGATCGATTCCCAGCATGCTGATCGCCCACAGCATAATCAGGCCCGAAATCCCGTTCATCAGCAGCGAAACGCCGAGCGCGCCTGTTGCCCAACCCAGCTTGAGCTTGACGGGAAGCGTAGCAGCCGGATCGGCCTGAGCCGCCGCTTTTGCCGCGTCTGCCGTCGCCGGGGAGGTTTGCGCAATGCCGGACATGCTCGGTTCGCTCCAATGGCCATGGCTGCATGGCCTGCAAGTGGCCGAGTTTTGACGGCGCACCTGTCTCCTCGCTAGCGGCACGAGGCGCTTTGAGCGGCGTTTTCGATAATTTCCTCGCTCTCCGAATATTGTTCAGGCGGAGGATGCGCGCTTTTGCGTATGGCATAAATTCATAAGGCTATGAATTTCACGATCTTCGGTGCCAGCGGGCGAACGGGCAAGGCACTGGCTGAGACCGCCTGGGCGCAGGGGCACGGCGTGACCGCGCATCTGCGCAGCGCAGCGCGCGGCGAAAGCCTGCCTGCGGGTGTGCGCCGGGTCGTGGGCGCGATTGACGATCCCGAGGTGCTGGCCGATGCGCTAGTCGAAAGCGATGCCGTGATCAGCGCACTCGGGACGACGATCCGCAAACCCAACACTGTGCTTTCGGACATGACGCGCGGCATTATCGAGGCGACGCATAAAGCAGGCGTGGAGCGGTTCGTGTGCATCACCAGTCTTGGCGTTGGCGACAGCTATCCGCAAGTCGCAGGTTTTTTCATGCGCACGCTGATCAAGACGCTGGGCAAGGAAATCTGGGCCGACAAGGCGCGGCAGGAAGCCGTGATCGCGGCGAGCAAGCTTGATTATGTTATCGTGCGGCC
>DAIQNS010000257.1:0-3223 GCA_036788315.1 Alteraurantiacibacter sp.
CTCTCGGGCGTATCGGCGAGACCTTCGGGCCCCAGATCCATCAGCACCTTGCCGCAAATCATGCGCAAATTGCGCGACACTGCCGCCTCGAAGAAGGCGTCCACCGACTGTGGATGGACCGTCGGGAAAACCAGTGCGGTGGTCGTTCCGTTGCGTAGCAATTCATCGCAGAAGAATGCTGCGGAATGCGCAGCAAAGTCATGATTTTCATAGCGCATTTCAACAGGGAAGATGTGGTTCTCAAGCCATTCGAGCAATTGTTCGCCGTGCGCCGCAATCGAATCGATCTGCGGATAATGCACATGCGTATCGACCATTCCGGGGACGATCAGCTTGTCCGCAAAGCTCTCGACCGGAATGCCCGCGAATTGCCCGGCAAGCTCAGGATAGGGGCCGCGCGCTGCCACGATCCCGCCATCGACAACGAGCAATCCGTCCTCTTCATGGCGCACCGCTTCGCTGCCATGCACCAGCGGATCGCGCGGGACCGACAATATCGGCCCGCGAAAACCGCGCAGGCTCATGCGGGCTCGCCGAGCGCGAGCAATTGCGCGAGCACAGCGATGGCAATCGCTTGCGGCGACCTGCCGGGTATTCCGGGCATACCGATCGGGCAGGTCAGGCGCGCGGCATCGATCCCGTCCTTTGCCAATCGTGAGAGGAAGCGCGCGCGCTTGGTGGCGCTGCCGATGAGGCCGACAAAGCAGGCTTCTCCCGCTAGCGCGGCGGCGCTCAACCGATAATCGAGCCCGTGATCATGGGTGAGGATGACGACCGCTGTATCAGGCCCGGCCGCGCGCGCCGCACTTTCCGCCTGTTCTTCATCGGCAAGAATGCAGGCATCGCCTTTGCAGAATTCCGGCCGCGTTTCGTAGCATGTGATCGCCAGCGGCAAGCCTTGCGCTGCGTGGACAATCGCTTTGCCGACATGACCTGCGCCGAACAGCAGTACCGGGCGCGGTGCAGCGGGCAATTGCTCGCGCAGCCAACGGGGCCGGTCCTGCGTTTGCGCGTCATCATGAGCTTCATCGGAAGTTGGCGGCGGCTGCACCAGGCGTTGCAGCGTCTCGCCTGCAAGATCGGTCACCAGAACTTTCGCAGGCCCGACATCCGCGAGCCAGGAGGCGGCAGCCGGATCGAGATGCTCAATCAGCAGCTTCACGCGGCCACCGCAACATTGGCCAAGGAGCGGCCCAAGCGGATAATCCTGCATACGCCAGCTGCCCGGCGAAAGTTCGAGCATGCGCCGGGCTTGCTCCAGAGCGATATGTTCTAGCCGCCCGCCACCGATGGTGCCCTCGAAGCTTTCTGGCGTCACGATCATGCGCGCGCCCACCTCGCGCGGAGCGGAGCCTTGTTTTGCCGTCACGGTGATCATGGCCACTGGCCCATGCACCAGGGCCGAGCGCGCAGCCTTGCTCCAGTCAAGCATCGCCGCTGCGCAACTTTACCAGTGCCTGCAGCACCCGCTCGGGCGTGGCAGGCGCATCGAGTGTATGCGTGCGTGCGCCCGGAACCGCGGCGCGAACGGCCTCCGACAGCGCGGATAAAACCGAATTGGCGAGCATGAATGGCGGCTCGCCCACGGCTTTGGAGCGGTGCACCGTTTCCTCGGCATTGCGCCCGCCCGACCACAGCGCGATATTCATCGTCCTTGGCCGGTCATCGGCTACGGGAATCTTGTATGTCGCGGGCGCATGGGTGAGCAGCCGACCATCCTGCGCGTAGACGAGCTCTTCCATCGTGAGCCAGCCCATGCCCTGAATGAAACCGCCTTCGATCTGGCCAAGGTCGATCGCCGGATTGAGCGATCTGCCCACATCGTGCAGAATATCGACCGCGAGCACCTTGTGCTCTCCTGTCAGCGTATCGACGGCCACTTCGCTCACCGCTGCGCCATAGGCGAAATAGTAAAACGGACGGCCCTCGTGGCGGCTGCGATCATACCAGAGCTTGGGCGTGGCGTAAAAGCCCGTGGCTGACATCGATATGCGCGCGCGGTGCGCCATGCGGGCAACGCTTGCCAGATCGAGCCGCTCGTCGCCTGCAAGAATGCCGTCGGGGCCGAAGTGCACGCGGGCCTCGTCAATTGCGAAATGGTCCGCCAGCATTGCAGTGAGGCGTCCCCGGATGGTCAATGCCGCCTGGCGCGCGGCCATGCCGTTGAGGTCCGAGCCCGAGGATGCTGCGGTGGCCGAAGTGTTGGGCACCTTGTCGGTGCGTGTCGAACTGATCCGGACTTCTTGTGCAGGAATGCCGAAGACCTGCGCAACCACTTGCGCCACCTTGATCATCAGCCCCTGGCCCATTTCGGTGCCGCCATGGTTCACCAGCACGGTGCCATCGGTGTACAGATTGACGAGTGCGCCCGCCTGATTGAGATGCGTAGTGGTGAAGGATATGCCGAATTTCACAGGCGTCAGCGCAATGCCCCGCTTGATGACCGGACTCCGCGCGTTGAATTCGGCCACGGCCTTGCGCCGCGCGGCATATTTTGCACTGTCTGCCAGTTCGGCAATGATGTCAGGCGCGACATTGTCCTCGACCTGCATGTAATAGGGGGTGATATCGCGGCCCGGCGCATAGAGATTGGCCTGCCGCACGGCGAGTGGGTCACAATCGAGATGAGCGGCGATCATGTCCATGACCCGCTCGATTGCAATCATCCCCTGAGGCCCGCCGAAGCCGCGAAACGCGGTGTTCGAGACCGTGTTGGTGCGCAGGCGGTGCGAGACGATTTCGACGGCGGGCAGGTAATAGCAATTGTCGGCATGGAACATCGCGCGGTCATTGATCGCGGGAGAAAGATCGAGGGTTGCACCGCAGCGCGAGGCAAGCTCGATCTGAATGCCCTCGATCACGCCATCGGCATCGAACCCCACGTCATAGGCGATGGTAAAATCGTGGCGTTTGCCGGTCAGCACCATGTCATCGTCGCGGTCGGCACAGAAGCGCGCGGGCCGCCCGGTCGCGCTTGTGACAAGCGCGCAGGCGCCCGCGAAGAGTGCAGCCTGCGTCTCCTTGCCGCCAAAGCCGCCGCCCATCCGGCGCAGTTCCACCGTTATATCCGCGCTGCCCACGCCAAGCAGATATGCAATGAGGTGCTGCACTTCGCTGGGATGCTGGGTCGAAGAGATGACATGCATGGCATCGCCTTCGCCCGGGATGCTTTGCGCCACTTGCCCTTCGAGGTAGAAATGCTCCTGCCCGCCGATCTCCAGCG
>DAIQNS010000258.1:0-3203 GCA_036788315.1 Alteraurantiacibacter sp.
CGTAAAGCGCCTTGAACCAATCGCGCAAATTCTCGAAACCGTGCGCTTCGCTTTTCCCTATCTCATACACCAGCGTCTGGATGTCTTCTGCCGGGGTCGCCGGATCGAGCGCGGCAAGCGCTGCATCAAGCTCGCGCAGGGCTGCCGCTTCGTTCACTTCGGGCGCGCGGCGGCTGAGCGTGGGCGCCACGAAATCGCGGTTATAGGCGAGCGCGCAATCGACCAGCACGGCAAGTTCGGGATTCGCCTCGGGCGAAGCATTGGCGATGTAATTGCCAAGATACGACCAGACCTGCGCCTGCGTCGCCCCTTCGCCCAGCACGCCTACCAGATTGAGCAGCAAGCCGTAGGTCACCGGTAGACTGTCGCCCCCGCCGTCCTGCGAGCCGTTGGCGCGCAGCAAATGCCAGGCGGGATTGCCCAATTGCTTGTCGAGCGGCTGGGTCGGAATGGCGGCGCGGAATTGCCAATATTCGTCCACTGCGCGCGGGATCACGCCGACATGCAATTGCTTGGCGCTCTTGGGGTTGGCGTAGATGTAATGGCCAAGGCTCTCTTCGCTGCCATAGGTGAGCCATTCCTCGATCGTCAGACCATTGCCCTTGGACTTGGAAATCTTCTCGCCATTGGCATCGAGGAACATCTCCACGATCATGCCCTCGGGCCTGCGCCCGCCGAGCACCTGCGCAATCTTGCCTGATTGCGTGACGCTGTCGGTCAGATCCTTGCCGCACATCTCATAGTCGACGCCCAGCGCCACCCAACGCATCGCCCAGTCGACTTTCCATTGCAGCTTGGCCTGACCGCCGAACACGCTCTGCTCAATCACCGGATTGCCCGGCGCGGAGGTATCGGTGAAGCGAATCATTCCCGCGCCGCTATCCACCACGATAACCGGCTCTTGCAGCACGATGCCGGTGTGCGGACTGATCGGCAGGACGGGCGAATAGGTCTGTCGCCGCTCCTCGCGCAAAGTGGGCAGCATCACAGCCATGATCGCATCGAAATTGGCCAGAACATTGGCGAGCGCATCGTCGAAAGCGCCCGAATTGTACCGCTCGCTGGCGGCTACGAATTCATACTCGAAGCCGAACCGGTCGAGAAAGTCGCACAGCATCGCGTTGTTGTGATGGGCAAAACTCTCGAACTTGCCGAAGGGATCGGGAATGCGGCTCAGCGGCTTGCCCAGATGCCGCGCCAGCATTGCCTGATCAGGAACATTGTCGGGCACCTTGCGCAGGCCATCCATGTCATCGCTGAACGCGACGAGCCGCGTGGCCGCAGGCGTGCCGTCCGCGCTCGCGGCGACAATCTCGTAAGCCTTGCGCACCAGCGTGGTGCGCAGCACCTCCTGGAACGTGCCGATATGCGGCAGGCCCGAGGGGCCATAACCGGTTTCGAACAGGACCGGCGAGCCATCGGGCTTGCCGCTGCGGAAACGCTTGGCGAGCCGCTGCGCCTCCTGAAAAGGCCAAGCCTTGGAGTTGCGGGCCGCATCGATCAATGCGGGGTCAAACGGGGCGGGATCAAACCGGGGCGCTGCGCTCATGATGAGCGGGCTTTTGCGCAAAGCGCCCTCCCGCGCAAGCGAGAAGGCACGAAAGGCAGCCGAAGCCTATTGGCTGTCGCGGCCCTGCAGCTCGTGCTCTCGGCGCAGATCACTGTCCCGCGGATCACTTTCGCTCGCGGGCGCTGTCCTTTGGGTAGTACTGGCTTGGTGTCGCTCGATCTTTGGCGCAATCTTCGTGCGCCGCGAGCGAGCGCGCGCACGCAGCCATAGGCCGCCCCCGATCAACGCGAGTAGCGGGATCAATCCCGCCAGCAAATAGGGCAGCACATCATCCCATTCGCGCGTCGGCGGCGCTTGCGCGCTTGGAACCACCGTTGTCACAGGCGCGACCGGTACCGGAGGTACCGCCAGCTGATCCGATGACAATGGGCTCGCTTCCCTTGAAGCTCGCTCGGCCTCGATCTCTGGCTCAAGGACTTGCGCGCCAGAATTGCTCGCAGCTTCTCCGGCCGATTGCGCGACCACAGGGGCGGTACACAAGGCAATGGCGGTGACGGTGGAAAAAGCAAAAGCCGTCTTGCGAAAGGCAAGTTTCGTGTTCTGCATCCTCTCCAGAATGAGCGTGCGAGCACGTTGGTTCCGGATTTTTGCGATCAGGGCAGAATTTTTGGCGAGCCGACACCGAAGCACCTTTCGCCGCGCTTCAGCCTGGCAGGACGCATCGGGCGCGTCGAACGCTGCGGGACGCGCCAGAGCCGCGTTTACTTTTCACACCGGTTGGGCCAACTGACCGGAATGGACCGCACGCCCTCGCCCCTTCCCCTTCCCGCGCTCCATGCCAGCCATGCGGGAAGCTGGTCTTGCGCGAAGGATGGCAGGACCCAAGGGATCGCCAAGAGCGAAGCGGTGATGGCCGCTGCCGATACGCCGCACCTCATCTGCAATGGGCCGCTCATTGCCACACGGCTGGGCTATCCCGACCTCTCGGGGCTCGATCTGCTCGAGCTGTTCGCCTTCGTGCATCCCGCGCGCTTCTGCGTGCCCACGGCGAAGGGATTGGCGCAGGTGCTCGGACTTGAACCTCCAGCGCAGGACAGCGCGGTTCCCGCTTTCCTGCAACAGGCCGCAGGAGCATTGCTTGCGGTGTGCGAAAGCAAGGACTGGGCCGAACGCGAGGGGGCGTGGAGCATTCTGCAGTCGCTGGCGAAACTGCGCTGGCCCTGGGCGCCGGTCGTGGCCGCACATCTTGCTCGCCCGGAGCGTGCCGAGCGCTGGCTGTTTTCGCGCCTGCCCGAATGGGACGATGCGCCCGAAAGGCCGCAACCCGCGCAGGTCACATTGAAGGACGCTGCCATCGCTGCGCGCCTCGAGGAATTGACCGGGCACGATGCCGAACAGCGCGAGGGGCAGCGCGATTATGCACGCGAGGCCGGGCGAATCTTCGCCCCGCGCGACCGCACTGATCAGCCGCACATGCTGCTTGCCCAGGCGGGCACCGGGATCGGCAAGACGCTGGGCTATCTCGCACCTGCTGCCCTATGGTCCGAACAATCGGGCGGCACCGTTTGGGTGAGCACCTTTACCAAGAACCTGCAGCGGCAATTGCGCAGCGAAGCGCGCCGCGCCTGGCCCGAGGAACGCGGCGATGGCTCGCGGCCCGTGGTGGTGCGCAAGGGGCGCGAGAATTACCTCT
>DAIQNS010000259.1:0-1894 GCA_036788315.1 Alteraurantiacibacter sp.
GGCGCTGTTGACGAGGCGCAGCTGCAAGTCCGGCCCACGGAACCACATCGGCATTGGCGCGGCTTCGATAAGGCCCACAAGCGCGCCGAAATCCTTCTTTGCGCGCGCGGTTTCGTCACGCAGCTGGGACAATTCGCTTTCGCTGTCGGAGAAGTCGAACCACCACATCAAGACTGCACTGCCGGTGGCAATCGCGCCGTCGGCGAGCTGCCCCTTGACTGCAAGGCTGCGCGCCGAGCCATGCGGGGTGAGATTGAGCGAAAACGGCGCGGCAGTTTTCTGCGCCCGCCGGACAGCCGCGCTCAGCGTCTGCAATTCATCAGCGCCAAGCCCGCGGTCGCCCCCGTCAAGCTCGCTCAGATATTGCGGCAGGCGCTCGAACCCGAGCCAGGCGGCCAGCCTGTCCGACCCTTCGAGCCGCCCATCGCTTTTCACCAGCAGCGGGACCGCCGGCGATTCCTCGATCATCCGCGAGAGGCGGCGCAGGTTCTTTTGCGCGCCGCGCGCCTTGCGCACACGGCCTTGCGCCGCCACCACCAGCCAGATCGCGCCAAAGGTCCAGGCAGCAAGCAGCAGCCCGAGCAAAGCCAGCGCGGTTGGTGACAATTCCATGATCTCACCAGCTATTCACGGCAGAGCCGCGATGCAATGACGCAATCGAAATCAGTAACGATAATGATCGGGCTTGAACGGTCCTTGCGCGGGAACCCCGATATAATTCGCCTGCGTGTCGCTGAGCACCGTCAGCTTTGCGCCGAGCTTTTCGAGATGCAACGCGGCAACCTTTTCATCGAGATGCTTGGGCAGGACATAGACCTCGTTCTTGTAATCATCGCCCTTGGTCCACAGCTCGATCTGCGCCAGCACCTGATTGGTGAAGGAACAGCTCATCACGAAGCTGGGATGCCCGGTGGCGCAGGCGAGATTGACGAGGCGGCCCTTGGCCAGAATGATGATTTCCTTGCCATCGGGAAACTTCACCAGATCGGTGCCGGGCTTCAACTCGGTCCACTCGTAATTGTCGAGCGCGCTGATCTGGATTTCGCTGTCGAAATGGCCGATATTGGAGACAATGCTCATCGGCTTCATCGCCTTCATATGTTCGGCGGTGATGACGTTTTCATTGCCCGTTGCCGTCACGAAGATATCAGCGCGGGTCACCGCATCCTCCATCGTAACCACTTCAAAACCTTCCATTGCGGCCTGCAAAGCGCAGATCGGGTCGATTTCGGTCACCAGCACGCGCGCGCCGCCATTGCGCAAGCTTTGCGCCGAGCCCTTGCCCACATCGCCATAGCCCGCAACGCACGCGACCTTGCCCGAAAGCATCACATCGGTCGCGCGGCGGATCGCATCGACGAGGGATTCGCGGCAGCCGTACAGATTGTCGAACTTCGACTTGGTGACGCTGTCATTGACGTTGATCGCCGGGAACGGCAGCTTGCCCTGCTTGGCCAGATGATAAAGGCGATGGACACCGGTCGTCGTTTCTTCCGACACGCCCATGATGTTCTTCACCGAAGCGGTCAGGTAACCTGGCTTGACCTTGAGGAAAGCTTTCAAGGCGCGCTGGAATTCCACTTCCTCGACATTGGCAGGCTCGGGCAGTTCCTCGCCCGCTTCGACGCGCGCGCCCCACAGCGCGAACATTGTCGCATCGCCGCCGTCATCGAGAATCAGATTGGTGGTGCGGTCAGGATCGCCCGGCGTCGACCAGTCGAAAATGCGCCCGACATAATCCCAATATTCCGCAAGGCTCTCGCCCTTGATTGCGAATGTGGGAATGCCTGCCTCGACCATGGCGGCGGCGGCGTGGTCCTGCGTGGAGAAGATATTGCACGTCGCCCAGCGCAATTCCGCCCCCAGCGCGACCAGCGTTTCCATCAGCACCGCT
>DAIQNS010000259.1:1904-3196 GCA_036788315.1 Alteraurantiacibacter sp.
GCTGTCTGGATGGTCATGTGCAGCGAGACGGTGATGCGCGCGCCTTTCAATGGCTGCGATGCGCCGAATTCCTCGCGCGTGGCCATAAGGCCGGGCATCTCGGTTTCAGCAATGTTGATTTCAGCGCGGCCATATCCGGCGAGCGCGATGTCCTTGATGATGTAATCGTTCTGGGTAGCAGCAGTGGCCACGGGAAATACTCCTGTCATGTCAGGCGGGAGGCGACGCCGGGGCTCCGTGCATTGCCGATGTGCGCGTCGCCATAGGCGCAGCGGCCCCGTGCGGCAAGCCCGTCTTCGGCCCGTCTTCGGCCCGTCGTGGGCCTGCCGTCATCCTGCCATTGTGCGAACACCGGCCGGCGGTGGCTTGTCAGCCCGCCCGGAACGCCTATCTGACAAGCATTCTGCAACAGGAGACATTCCCGATGACGATTTCCAAAGGTGACAAGCTGCCCGATGTGAAGCTGGTAAAGGCGACTTCCGAAGGCCCCGACGCGGTTCAGTCTGCCGATTTCTTCGCGGGCAAGAAGGTTGCGCTGTTCTCGGTGCCCGGTGCTTTCACGCCGACATGCTCGGCCAAGCATCTGCCCGGTTTCGTCGACAAGGCGAGCGAATTGAAGGCCAAAGGCGTCGATGAAATCGCCTGCACCGCGGTCAACGATGCCTTCGTCATGGGCGCATGGAAGAATGCGGCAGGCTCTGACGACATCACCATGCTTGCCGACGGCAGCGGCGAGTTTGTCAAAGCGCTCGGTCTTGATGCCGATTTTTCCGGCTTTGGCATGGGCACGCGCGGTCAGCGTTTCTCGATGATCATCAATGATGGCGTGGTCGAGGAAGTGAACGTGGAAGCGCCCGGCGAATTCAAAGTCTCAAGCGCGGAACATCTGCTCGGCCAGCTCTGATCGCTGCATCGATGATATCACCAGGAAGGGCGCCCATCGCGGCGCCCTTTTTATTTGCGGGCCCGCGCACGGCGCCCCGGGAAACTAATTTCTCGCAATTTTCACAAAGGCATGGTAAAGGAAGTTTGCTGACGTCGAAATTTGCGACGGACTTCGAAATTTGCCGTGTGCCATGCGGATGTGGGTTTACCCCCATAAAAGCAGGCGCAAACAAGACGACGACTTCCTTTCATCGGACGATTTGACGCACGACCGGCAGGCATTTCCGCCTCTCGGCACATTATGTTCTTGAAAGGAACTCTCATGTCTAAGACAGGCACCGTAAAATTCTTCAACCAGGACAAAGGCTATGGTTTCATCCAGCCCGACGATGGCTCGGCTGACAGCT
>DAIQNS010000260.1:0-3194 GCA_036788315.1 Alteraurantiacibacter sp.
TATCGCGGCCGGGGGTAGCCTTGCCAGCGACTGGCTCGCCGCTTAAACGGCGCGCGAAGGAGCATGCAAAGGGGCAGCGCGGCTCTTGAATTAAAGGACACGAATATGCGTATCGTGATGATCGGCACGGGCTATGTCGGCCTTGTCTCCGGAGCGTGCTTTGCCGATTTCGGCCATGACGTCATTTGCGTGGACAAGGACGCGGCCAAGGTCGACGCGCTGCACGCAGGCCGAATCCCGATTTTCGAGCCGGGTCTCGATGCTCTGGTGGCGAGCAATGTGGAGGCAGGCCGGCTGTCCTTCACGCTCGATCTTGCTTCGGCCTTGCCCGATGCCGATGCGGTCTTCATTGCCGTGGGCACGCCTTCGCGGCGCGGCGATGGCCATGCGGATCTGTCGTTCGTGCACGCCGCCGCGCGCGAAATGGCACCGCACCTGCGCAGCGGCACGGTGATCGTCACCAAGTCCACCGTGCCCGTGGGCACAGGCGACGATGTGCTGCGCATTATCGCAGAAGAATGCCCCGCGCTCGATTTTCACGTCGCCTCGAACCCGGAATTCCTGCGCGAAGGTGCGGCGATTGCCGATTTCAAACAACCCGACAGGGTTGTGGTCGGCGTGGACAGCGAGGAGGCGGAGCGCGTTCTGAACGAGATTTACCGCCCGCTTACCCGCAATGAAGCGCCGCTTATTGTCATGAGCCGCCGCGGTGCGGAACTCACCAAATATGCCGCCAACGCCTTTCTTGCGACCAAGATCAGCTTTATCAACGAAATTGCCGATCTGTGCGAGAAGGTGGGCGCGGATGTGCGCGATGTGGCCAAGGGCATCGGGCTTGATGAACGCATCGGCGCGCGCTTCCTGCAACCGGGGCCGGGCTATGGCGGCTCATGCTTTCCCAAGGATACGCTCGCGCTGCTCAAGACCGGCCACGATTACGAAGCGCCTTTGCGGATCGTGGAAGCAGTGGTTGCCAGCAACGATTTGCGCAAGCGCGCCATGGGCCGCAAGGTGGTGCAGGCGCTGGGCGGTGGCAGCTATGGCAAGACCGTTGCGGTGCTCGGCCTGACCTTCAAGGCCAACACCGACGACATGCGCGACAGCCCCGCAATCAGCGTTGTGCAGGCCTTGCAGGACGCCGGTATTGCCGTGCGCGCCTATGACCCGGAAGGCATGGAGCAGGCCAAGGCAGTCCTGTCCAATGTGACCTATTGCAGCGATGCTTATGAAGCGCTGCAAGGTGCAGATGCCGCCGTGATCGTGACCGAATGGGACGCGTTCCGCGCGCTCGATATGGAACGGGTGAAGACGCTGTTGACCAGCCCGATTTTGGTGGATCTGCGCAACCTCTATAGCCGCACGGATATGGAGATGGCGGGCTTTACCTATGTTGGGGTGGGGCGGTAGGTTTGGGGATTGATCCTGGGCATTGAAGACATATTCTCAGTGTGGCCGAATTTCCTTCGTGTATTCCCGAAAGCGCACATTCTGGAAGCGACCCCATTGCGATCATTGGCGCTGGCATCCAATACACGGGAATGACAGATGAAAACACGCTTGACCGTTACTTGGCTCCAGGCACAAAGGTTCGCCTAAGGAACCCAACTGAGGGTGAATACGAACACGGTGTGGTCGTCCATTGCTGGGGCGACGACGAGATTGACGCCTATGACTGCTACGTCGCGTTCTTTGGTGGTGAGATGCCTGTCCGCAAGCCGCGCGAGAAGCCCTATATCCTTCGCTACGCGGTGAGTTCTCTGCCGGTTACGGAACCCTCACCTCATGCCCTGATGCTGCGTGACACCGTGGTGGAAATGAAAGAACACCTTGAAGGGCTAACACGTGAGACGGACTTCGACCGTGGCTATGCGATGGCATACGACTTCGCGACGAAGACGCTCAAGCACCAATGCGTATCGAAGTGGCTCCGCGATGACTAATGCCCGCAATCCACCCACTTTCGGCCATTTCACCACTGCAAAGATTTGCCCAAAACCAGACGGTGCGAATTGGAAAGTGGTGCCGGCTAGAGGATTCGAACCCCTGGCCCCCTGATTACAAATCAGGTGCTCTACCAACTGAGCTAAGCCGGCGTTGCACGAGGGCAAGCTTCGCGGTGCCCTTTGTCCTAGATTGCGCCGAAGGTCCAGCCCTCTGTTTGCGCAATTTGCGGGGTCAGCTCTTGCGGCGACCACAGGGCCGGGTCATCTGCGACCTTGCGCAGCCATGCTGCCGTTATCAGCGCATCGGAAGCATGATCGCCTATCCTGCCGCTTCCGGCAACCGGCGGACTGCCCAGATGCCCCAACGCGGTGTTCAATTCCTCGAAGCTGCGCATCTTGCTCGCCGAGGCTGTGCGTTGCCCGGCGATGGCGGCAAGGCTGGTGTAAATCTCCACCACCACAGAGCCGCGCGCGGGCAGCGGATCGACAGGCCACACCGGCAAATGCCCGCGCAGCCGGTGCAACATACGCATGCCGGTCAGCGAGGATTTTCCGACCTGCGCCGCGCCGACCAGATTGAAGTTCGAATAGGGCTTGCACCCCATCAGCGCCTGCGCCGCTTCGGTTGCGCGAAGGCGTCCGCGCCCGCCGCCGAAATACACGCCTTCGCGTGCGCCATGGCGGCGGAAATAGGGGGCGAAATCCTCGTGGTCGACAAAGCTCGTGGCGCCAAGATGCTCGTCGCGCGCGCAGGTCTCGTCGACCAACTGCCACAGCGCCGGAGCATCCGCCGGACTGCGCGCGAGGCCGGGGAAAAAGCCGCCGGGGCGGGCAAAGGGCAGCGAAATGCCAAGATCGAGGCCGACCAGCGTATCGGCAGGCAATTCGTCGCGCAGCACTTCCAGGACTTCCTGCCGGCTCCAGCCATTTTCGCGCTTCACGAGCACCGGCGGCCCGCCTGCCGCATCGGCTAGGGCCATTGCAATCGCCCTGTGCCGCGCGCCTTTTGCGCCCGACCAGTCAATCGCAACGAAGTGCGAAAAGCGGCTCATTCGCGCTCGCTGCGCAACTTGTCCCAATAGGCGAGCCGCTTGGCGATTTCGCGCTCGAAACCGCGTTCGACCGGCTGATAATAGCGCTGCGGGGCCATGTCCTCCGGCCAGTAATTGTCGCCCGAGAAGCCTTCCTCGGCATCGTGATCATAGGTGTAGCCCTTGCCGTAGCCGACATCCTTCATCAGCTTGGTAGGCG
>DAIQNS010000261.1:0-3181 GCA_036788315.1 Alteraurantiacibacter sp.
TTGAGTCGATGCGCAACCCGTTACTGCGAGACCTGCGAGCGCCAGACCCATGACAGATTTTTTCATTAGCCCCCCTGTTATGTTGAAGTAAATCAACCTGAGTGCTGCTAATTCGAGATCAAAATTGGCGCAATCAAAATTTGATATACGTACGCTAGGCACAATTTGCGGATTGATTGCGCTTTGCTGTAAAGACGAGACTACCCCAGTTTCCCCTTCAAAATCGCGTTCACCACACCCGGGTTGGCCTTCCCCTGCATCGCTTTCATCGTCTGGCCCACGAAGAAGCCGAACAGCTTGTCCTTGCCGCTGCGATATTCTTCGACCTTGTCGGTGTTTGCCGCGATGATCGCGTCGATCGCGGCTTCGATTGCGCCTGTATCGCTGACCTGCTTCAGGCCCTCGGCCTCGGCGATTTCGGCGGGTTCGCGGCCTGTCCGCAGCACAATTTCGAAGATTTCCTTGGCCTGCCCGCCGCTGATTTCGCCCGCGTCCTGCATCGCGAGGATCGCGGCCTGCCGCTCGGGCGTTGCATGGCTCAGATCAGCCTCCTCGCCGCCATTTTCCATGGCCGCCTTGATCACGCCGGGCGCCACCGAGAGCGACCAATTGGCCACCGGCGTCGCCAATTCGGCCTCGCTTTTGCCCATCGCCTTCGCGGCCACCGCGAGCAGCGTTTCGAACCGGGCAAAGGTTTCGACCTCGGCGGTCAGTTCGCGCGCGTTGTAAGGCGTGAGGCCCAGCTCCTTCTCGTAGCGTGCGCGCTTGGCATCGGGCAGTTCGGGCAGGCTGGCGCGGCATTCGGCCAGAAAGGCATCATCGAGTTCGAGCGGCAGCAGGTCGGGATCGGGGAAGTAGCGATAATCATGCGCATCTTCCTTGCTGCGCATCGAGCGCGTGGTGCCCGTGCCCGGATCGAACAGGCGCGTTTCCTGCACGATTGTGCCGCCATCCTCGATCACGTCGATCTGGCGCTGCACCTCATATTCGATCGCCTGCATCACGAAGCGCACCGAGTTCACATTCTTCGTCTCGGTCCTTGTGCCCAGCTGCGTATCGCCCACCTTGCGCACCGACACGTTGACATCGGCGCGCATCGAGCCTTCTTCCATATTGCCATCGCACGAGCCGACATAGCGCAGGATCGCGCGCAGCTTGCGGATATAGGCGCCCGCCTCGGCCGGCGAGGTCATATCGGGGCGGCTGACGATTTCCATCAGCGCCACGCCCGTGCGGTTCAGATCGACATAGGACATGGTGGGATGCTGATCGTGCATCAGCTTGCCGGCATCCTGCTCGACATGAATGCGCTCGATCCCGATCACCTTGTCCGCCGGAATACCCGCCTTCTCGTCAGCATCGATGGTGAGCGAGCCTTCGCCCACAATCGGGTGATAGAGCTGGCTGATCTGATAGCCTTGCGGAAGATCGGCATAGAAATAGTTCTTGCGGTCAAACCGGCTCCAGGCGTTGATTTCCGCCTCGATCGCCATGCCCGTGCGCACTGCCTGACGGATGCATTCGCGGTTGGGCACAGGCAGCATGCCCGGCATCGCGGCATCGATCAGACTGACCTGCGCGTTGGGCTCGGCCCCGAACCGGGTCGAAGCGCCCGAAAACAGCTTGGCGTTGGAAGTGACCTGCGCATGGACTTCAAGGCCGATCACGACCTCCCATTCGCCCGTGGCGCCTTGAATGCGATAATTGCTCATGGGGATTTCGATAGGATCAATTCCGGCCCAATGACAAGGCCATTGTTATGCCCGGGTCCATAGCAGGCCTTGAAAGCGGGTGCGGGCGCAGATAGAAGCCGGATCGCCCATGAAACCGCGCAAGACCTATCACGATCTGGTTCGCCGGGACATATTCGGGCTGCTGCCATCGCATCTGGGCAAAGTGCTGGATTTCGGCGGCGGTATAGGCGCGACCGCCGGAGCCTTGCGGACAGAGCATCAGGCCGAACGCGCTGTGCTTTTCGATCAGGTTGCACAAGGGGCCGATCCGGCTATTGATCAGGCGATTGCGCTCGATCTTGACGATCTGGCGCAGGTCGAAAGGGAACTGGCCAAAGCCGCGCCATTCGACACGGTATTGTGCCTCGACATTCTCGAGCATCTGCGCGACCCGTGGCAAACGGTCAGGCTGATCGACAGCGCCATGGCACCCGGCGCGACCTTGATCATCAGCGTGCCCAATATCGGGCATCTTTCGGTTCTGGCGCCCCTGCTGCTGCGCGGACGGTTTGACTATGCGGATGCGGGAATTCTCGACCGGACGCATCTGCGCTGGTTCACCCGTGACAGCGCCATCGCGCTCGGAAGCTGTTCGGGCCTGATGCTGGAGCGGATAGAGGCCAATATCTTCGGGCGCGCGCAGCAATGGGCGAACCGGGCCAGTCTTGGCCTAGGCCAACGCTTCTTCACCAAACAGTACAAGCTCGCGCTGCGCAAAACGGGCGAGCACGGCCAAGCTGCCTGAGCTCAGCGAGGCAGGTTCAGGCCGTCAAGCGTGGCAGGCCGGGCTGGCCCTTCGCGTCCAAGCTGGTGTTCGCCGCCGAGCAAATTGCGCGCCAGCTCCGCCGCGTCATGCAAGGGCTTGCCGGTGCGCGGCGCAGCTCTGCGCAGCCTCCACTTGGCACGCAGCAGCGGCAGCGGGTTGGCAGACAGATCGCAGATCGTGGTCGGGATCGGCAGATGTGCGCGCCATTTGTCCCGCGCGTAGCGGTAGGCGAGCGTATAGCCGCCCCCGAGGCTCTCGACGCGCTGGCTGTTGTGAACCAGCGGCAACTCCACCGCAAAAGCTCCTCGCCCTTTGCTGAGCGCAGTCTGCACAAGGTCGGTGCCATAAAGATGAAAATGCGGCAAATCGGGATCGAACCCGAAGCCTTCTTCGTCGCGCACGATCAGCAACAACTCATCAAGCGAGACCACAGGAGCACAGCCAAAGCCGCGTGTGCCAAGCTCGCGCTCCAGCCCGCCATCCCAGACCCGCCCGGCATGGGTGCCGTCCGCGCGCACGCCGTAAGGCCCGGCCACCATCCAGCCCGGTTCCGTAGCGGTGAGATCGGCAAGGCGCTCTTTCGCAAGATCGAGCCAGCCTTCGGGCAGATAGACATCCTGATGCGCAAACAGCACGATCAGCGGATGACCCGGTCTTTGCCCCTGCGTTTGATGGCGCACTT
>DAIQNS010000262.1:0-3179 GCA_036788315.1 Alteraurantiacibacter sp.
GAGCGTGCGCTGCCCCGCTTCGCGCGCGGTCTCGGCAGCGGCAAAGGCCTTCTTGAGATCCGCCACGCCCGAAAACACTGCGCTTACCGCGTGATAGCGCATGCCCACGCTGTCCGCGAGCAGGCGTGCGATGCTCGTCTTGCCCGTGCCCGGCGGCCCCCACAGAACCATGCTCGAAAGCTTGCCCGCCGCGACCATGCGTCCAATCGCGCCTTCGGGCCCGGTGAGGTGATCCTGCCCGATGATCTCGGCGAGAGTTTGCGGGCGCAGCCGGTCCGCGAGCGGTGCATCCTGTGCCGGTGCGGATTGGCCTTGCGAAGGCGGTGCAGGTTTGTCGGGGAAAAGGTCGGCCATCGGTTTCAGTGTGCCGTTCTCAGCGCGGCTGGCGTGCTGCCAGCAATCGCAGATACGCCTTGGCCACTGCCGCGTTGATCGCATCCCAGCTGTATTCGCGGCTGCGCAGTTCGCCTGCCTTGCCGTGCGCGGCTCGAAAATCCGGGTTGCAGATGTAGCTTTCGATAACCTCGGCAAAGTCAGCCGCGCGGCCAGGCTCCACAAGGCGGCCTGTCTCCCCGTCGCGCACTAGGCTCGTGCTGCCCGTTGCCCGCGCGGCCACTACCGGCACGCCGCTCGCCATCGCCTCGAGCGTGACATTGCCGAAAGTTTCGGTGACACTGGGATTGAGCAGCAGATCCATGCTCGCAACCGCGCGGCCCAGATCGGCGCCGCGCTGAAACCCTGCGAAAATCGCCTCGGGCACTTGCTCTGCAAAGAATTCCTTCGCCGGACCCTCGCCAATCACCAGCACTTTGTAGGGTACGCCGCGCCCGCGCAAATGGGAGATCGTATCGGCAAAGACATCAATGCCCTTTTCCAGCACCAGGCGCCCGAGAAACCCGATTGCGACATCCTCATCGGTAATGCCCAAGCTGCGGCGCCAGGCCAGATCGCGGCGTGCCGGATCGAAGATATCGCGGTCAACGCCGCGCGCCCAGATGCTGATATCCTCGCCCATGCCTTGCTCGCGCAGCACCGCAGCCATGCTTTCAGACGGCGCGACCAGCGCATCACAGCGATTGTAGAACCGGCGCAGGATCGCCTCGGCCACAGGTTCCAGGAAAGCCATGTTGTAATAACGCGGATAGGTCTCGAAGCGGGTGTGCACCGAGGCAAGAATCGGCAATTTCCGGCCGCGCGCCCAGCTGACCGCGCGGTGTCCGGCGATATCGGGCGAAGCGACGTGCACGATATTGGGGTCAAAGGCGCACAAATCGCGCTTCACTTCGGCGCTAAGCGCAAGCGGCATGCGGTATTCGCCGCGCCCGGGGATGGGCCAGTTGGGAAGGCCAACCAGATCGCCGGCCGGCTCGAACGCGGGATGATCGACCTTGGGGGAATAAACCCGTACTCGCGCGCCTTGCCGCAGGAGATAGTCGACCAGCCGATTGAGCGCCTGATTGGCACCATCGCGCACGTAATTGTAATTGCCGCTGAACAGGGCGACGCGAAGATCGGTAATCTGCATCATGCAGCCTTTAGGACAGCCGTTTCAATTTGGCGAGGGCATGGGCGCAAGCTTGTCACAAGGCCGTTTGCCAGGCGCAAGGCGAAAATCGTGACGCGCAGGTAACCGGGCTGCGCGGTGAGGCGAAAGGCTTGAAGAAATTAACCTCGGAGATCACGAACATGACGCGCTTCAAGTCCCTGACCATTGCCATTATCGCCCTCATCGCCGCTGTGCCGATGGCAGCGCATGCTGCCGTCGCGTGGACCAATTATTCCGCTTCGAGCTTTGCCGCAGCTCAGGAGCAGGGCAAGATCATCGTGGTCGACGTCCATGCCGAGTGGTGCCCGACGTGCCGCGCGCAGCAACCGATCCTCGATGAATTGCGCAAGGACGAGCGGCTGGCCGGAGCGATTTTCGTGCGCGTGAATTTCGATGACGACAAGGCCTTCCTGCGCGCGCACCGGATCCCGCGCCAATCGACCATTATTGTATTCCAAGGCGGCGAGGAGAAAGCCCGCTCGATCGCGGAAACCAATCGCGAGCGGCTACGTGCGATGGTGCTGGGCGCGCTCTGAGCGCTGCGTGACGCCATGCTGTCGAGCATAGCCCTCGCTTTCGTTGCTGGTCTGGTGACGATCCTCAACCCGTGTGTGTTGCCGCTTGTGCCGATCATTGTTGCCACGGCGCTGGGCAAGAGCAAATGGGGGCCGGCGGCGCTGGCGGGCGGGCTGGTCGTGTCTTTTGCGGGTTTCGGGCTGCTCGTGCTGGCGTTCGGATTTTCGCTCGGGATTGACGAAGTTCTGGTGCGACAGATCGCGGGACTGCTGCTTATTGTGGCAGGCATCGTGTTGCTCGTCCCGCAAGCGCAGATGGCATTGAGCAGCGCCGCCGCGCCGCTTAGCGGGCACGTGCAGCGCCAGCTTGGCCGCACCAGTGGCGAGGGTGTGGCCGGGCAATTCCTGGTCGGCGCACTGCTCGGCCTCGTGTGGGCGCCGTGCGTCGGGCCGACGCTGGGCGTTGCGATTGCTGCTGCGAGCCAGGGCGAAAACCTGCTCTCGGCTTTCGTCATCTTTCTGGTGTTCGGGCTGGGCGTTGCTGTCTCGATCCTTAGCTTTGCCTATGGTTCGCGCAAGGCTTTGGGCCATCGCGGCAAAGCCCTCGCCGGTTTCGCGCGGATCGCCAAGCCGCTGTTTGGCGGCGCGGTGATCCTGGTGGGCGCAATGGTGCTGACAGGGTTCGACAAGGTGCTCGAAATCGCGCTGCTCGACGCCCTGCCGCAAGGGCTGGTCGCATTCACCACGCGTTTCTGAGGCGTTAGTCGGCCTTGCGCGATTCGCGCTTGCGTTCATGCGGGTCGAGGTGGCGCTTGCGCAGGCGGATGTTCTGCGGCGTCACTTCAACCAGTTCATCGTTCTGAATATAGGCGATAGCCTGTTCCAGCGTCATCCGGCGCGGCGGGGTCAGGCGGATGCCTTCGTCCTTGCCGCTGGCACGGAAGTTGGTCAGCTGCTTTGACTTGAGCGGGTTGACTTCCATGTCCTGCGGCTTGGCGTTTTCGCCCAGCACCATGCCTTCATAGAGCTTCTCGCCCGGCTTCACGAACAACACGCCGCGCTCTTCGAGCATGTTGAGCGCATAGGCCTGCGCTTCGCCGGTTTCCATCGAGATGAGC
>DAIQNS010000263.1:0-3149 GCA_036788315.1 Alteraurantiacibacter sp.
GATTGAACAATTTGCACACGACGGTCGCGACACCGTCGAAATGGCCGCGCCGCTCCGCGCCGCAAAATCCTTCGCTGACGCCGGCAACGGAAATCGCGGTCGCAAATCCGTGCGGATACATTTCGGCGACTTCCGGAGCCCATAGCAAGTCCGCGCCCGCCGTGAGGAGCTTCTCCTGATCGGCGCGCAATTGCCTTGGATAGGCATCGAGATCCTCATTCGGGCCGAACTGCGTTGGATTGACGAAAATCGACACGACGACCTTGTCAGCATGGCTTTTCGCTGCGCGCACGAGCGTCATATGGCCCTCGTGCAGCGCGCCCATTGTCGGCACCAGAGCGAGGCTTGCGCCCGCACCGCGCAAATCATCCACAGACCTTCTTAGTGTTTTCAGCCTCGTGACGGTTTCCATGCGCGCGCGCCTCCGGTAAAAAGCCCCAAGTTCGAAGGCCATTCGCCACCATAGCCAACAGAAAGTCTATCCGTGAACCAGACAGCGCGCCAGCCGCACCGCATTGTTTTCGCCAATGAGAAAGGCGGCACGGGCAAATCGACCACGGCCGTGCATGTCGCGGTGGCGCTCGCCTATCAGGGCGCGCGCGTCGCCGCGCTCGATCTCGATACGCGGCAAAAGACCATGTATCGCTATTGCGAGAACCGCGCCGAGACACAGGTGCGAAGGGGCATCAGCCTGCCCGGTCCGCGTGTCGATGTGTGCCACGCCACCACGATCGAAGAGCTCGACGAGGAAGCGGGACGGCTGGGCGAGGGGGCCGATTTCCTCATTTTCGACACGCCCGGGCGCGATGACCCCTTCGCACGCCATGTCGCTACCGAGGCCGATACGCTCGTCACCCCGATGAACGACAGCTTCGTCGATTTCGATCTGATCGGGCAGGTGGATTCGGAGACTTTCAAAGTGCGCCGCCTCAGCTTCTATGCCGAGCTGATCTGGGAAGCGCGCATCAAGCGCAGTCGCGCCACGCTCGAACAACAACGGCGCGAGATGGACTGGGTGGTGGTGCGCAACCGCACCGGGCATACCGATGCGCGCAACCAGCGGCGCATCGATCAGGCGCTGCACGAATTGAGCAAGCGCGTGGGCTTCCGCACCACGCATGGCCTGTCCGAACGCGTGGTTTACCGCGAGCTGTTCCCCTCTGGCCTGACCTTGCTCGACAAGGGGCATCTGGGCGAATTGGGAACCAGCCATCTGGTCGCGCGTCAGGAATTGCGCACCCTTGTTGCCGCCTTGAATCTGCCCAGCGCGGGAGCCGCATTGCCGCATGTCCCCATCAACGCTGCAATTGCCGAGACTGTTTGAAATGACAAAGCTTTTCCTTATCGCAGCCTTAGTAATTCTGGCCTATAAGTGGATCACGGGCCGGTGGCCCTGGGAGAAGAAGGTCTCCACGCGCCAGCAGGCGATTTTCCGGGCGCGCACGCTTCTGGGGGTCGAGCCTGGCGCTAACAGATCTGACATAAATGCCGCGCATAAGCGCCTGATTGCCCTGGTCCATCCGGATCGCGGAGGCAGCAACCAGCAGGTCCACGAGGCAAATGCCGCGCGCGATCTTTTACTCGATGAATTGCCCCGCGAAGTGCCGGGGAGTGATCAGGAGCCCAAATGACTCACCAGTTCCATCCCACTATTTTGCGTGAATATGATATCCGCGGCGTCATCGGCGAAACGCTCGGCCCGGACGATGCCCGCGCCATCGGGCGCGGCTTTGGCACGCTGATCAAGCGCGCCGGAGGCAATCTTGTCGCTGTGGGATACGATGGCCGGGTGAGCTCGCCCATTCTGGAACATGCGCTGGTCGAAGGGCTGACCGCGACGGGCTGCGATGTGCGGCGCATAGGCATGGGCGCAACGCCCATGCTCTATTATGCCGAGGCTTCAGCCGAAGAGGTGGATGGCGGCATTCAGATAACCGGCAGCCACAATCCCGCAAATTACAACGGTTTCAAGATGGTATTTCAGGGGCGGCCCTTCTTCGGGGCGGACATTCTCAAACTGGGCGAGATGGCTGCGAGCGGGGACTGGGTCGACGGGACCGGCACAACCGAAAGTATCGAAATCCTCGAAGAGTATGTCGAGCGTATGCTGCTCGGCCTCGCGGGGATAGAGGAGAGCAAGCTTGCTGCCCTCAAGGTCGGCTGGGACGCGGGCAATGGCGCGGCCGGCCCGGCATTGGAGCTCCTCACCCAGCGGCTGCCCGGTGAGCACCATTTGCTGTTTACCGAAGTCGACGGGAATTTTCCCAACCATCACCCTGATCCCACTGTTCCCGAGAATCTCGAGGATCTGCGCCGCCTTGTCGCGGAGAAGAACCTCGATTTCGGAGTGGCCTTTGACGGCGATGGCGACCGGATCGGCGCAGTCGACGGCGAAGGGCGGATCATCTGGGGCGATCAATTGCTGATGATCTACGCCGAGGATCTGCTCAAGACGCACCAGGGCGCAACGATCATCGCCGATGTGAAAGCGAGCCGCGCTTTGTTCGATTGCGTGGCCGAAAACGGCGGCAAGCCGCTCATGTGGAAGACCGGCCACTCGCTGATCAAGTCCAAAATGAAGGAAACAGGCTCGCCGCTTGCAGGCGAAATGAGCGGGCATGTGTTTTTCGCCGACACCTATTACGGTTTTGACGATGCGCTTTACGCGGGCCTGCGGCTGATTGCGGCTTCCGCGCGGCTGGGCAAATCGGTGACGGAGTTGCGCGGCGCGATGCCCGCCATGCTCAACACGCCTGAAATGCGCTTCCAGGTCGACGAAAGCCGCAAGTTCGCCGCGATTGCCGAGGTCAAGGAACGCCTCGCCAAGGCCACCGGGGTCGAAGTCAACGATACCGATGGCGTGCGCGTGAACACGCCCGATGGCTGGTGGCTGCTGCGCGCTTCGAACACGCAGGACGTGCTTGTCGCGCGCGCCGAAAGCGATACACAGGAAGGGCTCGACGCGCTGATGGCGCAGATCGACGAGCAGCTTGCCGCCAGCGGATTGGAGCGCGGGGCGCAAGCGGGGCATTGAACGGGGCCGGACATTGAGGGGCCGGAAATTAAGGGGGAACGCCGTGAACAGACTGATTGCTTCCGCCGCGCCGCTGGCGCTCGTCTTCACGGCGCTTCCGGCGCAGGCCCAATCC
>DAIQNS010000264.1:0-3136 GCA_036788315.1 Alteraurantiacibacter sp.
TATGCGCCTATTCTACCCTAACCCGGGCGGAACAAACTTCATCGTCACTCAGCCAATCAACGATGAACCTGCCACCGTGGCGAACGGGGCTACGGTTGCTTTCTCGTGCAATTCGCCCGAACAGGTTCAGCAATTTCATGATGTGGCCGTCGCCAACGGCGGAACGTCAATCGAAGACGCTCCCGGCCCGCGGGAGTCTGCGATGGGAACGATCCACCTGACCTACGTGCGCGACCCTGATGGTAACAAGCTGTGCGGAATTCACATCCCCGGATAAGCTTTTTTAACTCGTCCCCTGCCTGCATCGCCGGGGCAGTGACCAATGGGGAGCGGCCTTTCCGCTCTCCACCCCAAAGTCGGACTTTCGCTTATCATCAAGGATTTGCCAAAAGCGGACAGAACGGCGCTTGCAGCCTTGGCAGCGGGCAGGGGCTTGCATCAGACGTAACTTGCGGGCCATCATAACCGCCCCTGAGTCTTCAAGCTGTCACATAAACCGGCTTGAGGCGCTTTATGATATCGCGCGCTCTCGTCTCGCTTTCCTTCAGCCTTGCCATGTTCGCGGCGCAGCCTGCGCTTGCCGGTGATCTCGCGGGCACGGTCAATGATGCCAAGGCGCAGCCGCTTGCCGGAATGACGGTCAGCATCCCCGCGCTCGGGCTTGTCACGCAAACCGATGCGTGCGGCGCATACAGTTTTGCAGATCTGCCCGAAGGCGAGCATGAGATCGCCGTCTCGCTCGGTGAAGAGGCGGTGCAATTCGTCTCGGCTCTGGTCCCGCGCGAAGGCGCGGCCAAGCGCAATATCTTCCTGCTCTCGCGCCGGGTCGTGACCGCTGCAGCCTCGGGCATGAGCCCGCAGGAAGCCGCCGAAGCAGCGCGCATCACGCGCGAGGGAATGGACGCCGCCGATGCCATGCTGCAAAGCGCCGGGGAACGGCGCGCGGCTCCCGAATTGCTGGCGGCGGCTTCGCGCGGCTGAACCTACGCCGCCGCTTTGCTCTGCGCTTCGGCCACCGCTTCCGCAGGGCGCACCTGCAACCGGTTCCACAGATCGAGCGCGGCCACCTTGTAGCCCTCAGCCAGTGTCGGATAATTGAAGCTGTTCTCGACGAAATAGTCGATTGTCCCGCCCAGATTGAGCACCGCCTGCCCGATGTGGATCAGCTCGCTCGCGCCTTCGCCGATCACATGAACGCCAATGAGCTTGCGCGTGCTCCGGTCGCAGATCAGCTTCAGAATGCCCGTTTCCAGCCCCATGATATGCCCGCGCGAGGTCTCGCGAAAACGCGCGATGCCGCATTCATAGGGGATGCCCGCCTTGCGCGCTTCGCATTCGGTCATGCCCACAGAAGAGAGCTCGGGCACGGCATAGACGCCATAGGGGGGCTTCTGGTCATCCGCGCCGATGGGGGTGCCGAAAGCATGGCAGGCAACCGCGCGGCCTTGCTCCATCGAGGTCGAGGCGAGGCTGGGAAAGCCGATCACATCGCCCGCGGCATAGATATCGGGATTGCTCGTCTGATAGGTCTTGCGGTCCACTTCGAGCCGTCCGCGCGGATCGGCGGCAATGCCGCAGCTTTCCAGATTGAGGCTCTCGGTCGAGCCGGTGCGTCCGGCAGCGAACAGCACCATTTCCGAGCCGATCAGCCGGCCATCCTCAAGCTCGCACACCGGATTGCCCTTGGCGCAGAAATGCACCTGCGCCAGCGAACAGCCCAGCCGCAAGGTGATCCCCCTCTCGCGCATGGATTGCACCAGATGATCGACAATCTCGCTGTCCATGAATTCGAGCAGGCGCTCGCGCGGTTCGATCAGGGTGATCGGGATATCGAGCGCGCTGAAGATCGTGGCATATTCGAGCCCGATCACGCCCGCGCCCACCACCGTGAGGCTGCGCGGCATGCGCGGCTGGAGGATGAAAGTATCGCTGTCGAGGACATTGGTGGAGTTGAAAGGGATATGCTCCGGGCGGAACGGCTTGGTGCCCACGGCAATGAGGATCTTGTCCGCCTCGATCCGCTCTTCCACCAGCGAGCCATCGAGTTCACGCGAGACCACGAGCCGGTTTGGCCCGGCAAATCGCGCGCGGCCTTCCATGGTGCGCACCCCATTGCGCGCGAACTGGTGTTCAAGCACGGCGACTTCATATTCGAACGTCTTGGCAATGCGCTGGTTGAGATCGCCCGAGGCGATGCTTGTGCGCGACCGGTAGCCCTGGCCATAAAAGGCCCGCTCGCGCCAGCCCGAGAGGTTGAGCGCGGTTTCGCGCAAGGTCTTGGAGGGGATCGTGCCGGTGTGCACCGATACGCCGCCGACCTTGGCGCGGTCATCGATCACCAGCACCGATCTGCCCAGCTTGGCGGCCTGTATCGCGGCGCGGCGACCGGCGGGGCCTGCGCCCAGCACGGCAAAATCAACTTTCAGCATATGCCCTCCTGCAAGCTCAGGACGGCGCAAAGGGGCAGGGCTTAACTACGCGCGATTGGCTAGGCGGGCGGTGAGGAAAGTAAGTTTAATCGAGCTTCATCACCCAGCCATGCCGGTCCTGGGCATTGCCGCGCTGGATCGCCACGAGCTTTTCGCGCAGGCTGCCGGTAAGCTGCCCCGGTCCGCCCGAGCCGATGGTGAAGTCCATTCCCTCGCCCGCCACGCGGCCCACCGGGGTGACCACCGCCGCCGTGCCGCAAGCGAAGGTTTCGATCAGCCGCCCGCTTTGCGCGTCCGCCTGCCATTGGTCGATCGCATAGCGTTCCTCGCGCACGGTCAGCCCTTCCTCGCGCGCCAGCGTCAGCAGGCTGTCGCGGGTGATGCCGGGCAGGATGGTGCCGGTCAGCGGCGGCGTGATGATCGAACCATCATCGAAGACGTAGAACAAATTCATGCCGCCCAGCTCCTCGATCCATTTGCGTTCGACCGCATCGAGGAACACCACCTGATCAAAGCCCTTGGCCATGCCTTCGCCCAGCGGCACAAGGCTGGCGGCGTAATTGCCGCCGCATTTGGCTGCGCCCGTGCCGCCGGGGGCCGCGCGGGTATAATCATTGCTGACCCAGATGCTCACCGCGGGGGCACCGGCTTTGAAGTAACCGCCGGCCGCCGTGAGGAAGACAATGAACTTGTATTGCTTTGCCGGA
>DAIQNS010000265.1:0-3032 GCA_036788315.1 Alteraurantiacibacter sp.
GATCTGTAGATAGAGATGCTAATAGGCTCCGCCGAGGGGAGCGGTGTGGTTGCCGTCCCCGATGGTGTTCCGATGCTGCCCGTGCCGCCCTTGTGGCGGCTGAGGTGGAGCAAGACGCTGCTGCAGTCCCGGTCATCCCCTCGCCGCGTTCCGGACCCAGCAAAGCGCGCGTGCTCGATCACCGCCCCTCACCCCAACCCCGTACTGCCCCTTAACGGGTCAAAGCTGACTCGCAACCGCGCGCGGGTGCGCGAATGCCTTGCCGCGCACGGCGTCAGGCAAGCGTGAAGAAGCGCGCAATTTCTTCGCGCGGCGATCATTGGCGATGGTCGGAAGGCGGCAATGGGCCCGCCTGTTGCATTAAGGACCAAAAGCAGCAAACCCGTTCCCAAGCGCCCCCTCCGCATGCGTCCGAGCCGGAGGCCCGCAACTGGAGTTGAAACAAATGCAAGCCATTGGCTATTCCCGCGCCGGTCCGATCGATGCCGATAACGCCCTGTTTGCCTTCGAAGCGCCGCAGCCCGCGCCCGGCCCGCACGATCTGTTGGTCGAGATCAAGGCAGTTTCGGTCAATCCGGTCGATACCAAGGTGCGCAGCAACGCCGCGCCCGAAAATGGCCCGCGCATCCTGGGCTGGGATGCCTCGGGCATCGTGGTTGAAACCGGCAGCGAAGTTTCGCTGTTCAAGAAAGGCGATGCGGTGTTCTATGCTGGCGAACTCACCCGGCCGGGCTGCAATGCGCAGTTTCAGGCGGTCGATGAGCGCCTTGTCGGCAAAAAGCCTGCCAGCCTCAGCCATGCTCAGGCAGCAGCCATTCCGCTCACCGCGATCACCGCGTGGGAAATGCTGTTCGACAGTTTCCACCTGGCAGAAGGCGGAGGCGAGGGGCAGGCGCTGCTCGTGATCGGCGGGGCGGGCGGCGTCGGCTCGATCATGATCCAGCTGGCCAAGGCGCTCACCCGCCTGACTGTGATCGCCACCGCTTCGCGCGAGGAAAGCGCGACTTGGGCAAAGGCGATGGGCGCCGATCACATCGTCGATCATCGCCGGCCGCTCGACGAGGAGATGGCCGCGCTGGGCATCGCGCCCGATTATGTTGCCGCGCTCACGCACACGGGGCACCATTTGCCCGGCATCGTCAAAGCGATCAGGCCGCGCGGGATGGTGGGCGTGATCGATGATCCCGAGAGCTTCGATTTCAAACTGGGCAAACAGAAGGCGCTGACCTTTGCCTGGGAATTCATGTACACCCGCTCGATGTTCGCAACCGAGGACATGATCGTGCAGCATCACCTGCTCACAAGGGTAAGCGAAATGCTCGATGCAGGCACTCTGGTGACGACCATGAACAAGGATGGCGGGATGATGACCGCAGAAAATCTGATCGCCGCGCACCGGCACCAGGAAAGCGGCGCAGCAGTAGGCAAGACGGTGCTGACGCTGCCATGAGGGCGCGCGTCGCCATTCCCACGCCATGAGCGCGCAGGCTTCCTCCGATCCGGCTGACCAGCAGGCGTTGAACGAAGCCTTCGCGCGTCAGCGCGCCGCCTTTGCGAAAGAGCCTTTTCCCGATCTCGCAACTCGCAAGGATCGGCTGGCGCGGCTCAAGGCTTTGCTGAAAAACGCGCGCGAAGAGATCGCTTCAACCATTGCGCAAGATTTCGGGCACCGCTCGCAGGTCGAGACCATGCTTGCCGATATCGTCACCAGTGTCGAGGCGGTGGACTATTGCAGCGCGCATCTCGCCCGCTGGATGAAGCCGCGCCGCCGCTCGACAAGCTTCACCTTTCGTCCCGGCTCAAGCCGTCTGCTGCCCCAGCCGCTTGGCGTGGTCGGCATCATGGCGCCGTGGAATTATCCGGTGAACCTTGCCGCCGTCCCACTCGCTTTTGCGCTCGCGGCGGGCAACCGCGCGCTTGTGCGCATGTCCGAGAGCACTCCGCGCACGACCGCGCTGTTTGCCGATCTGATCGCCGCACGCTTCGCCCCTGAGGAAGTGCATGTCTTTGGCGGCAAGGCTGATCTTGCCGCAGCCTTTGCTGCGCTTCCCTTCGACCATCTGGTGTTCACTGGCTCGACCGCTACCGGGCGCAAGGTGATGGAAGCTGCTGCCGCCAATCTCACGCCGGTCACGCTCGAGCTGGGCGGCAAGAGTCCTGCCATCATCGCGCCCGATTACGATCCCGATGAAGCCGCAGAGCGCGTGACATGGGGCAAATGCTTCAACGCGGGGCAGACCTGCATCGCGCCCGATGTCGTCTATGTGCCCCATCACGGCCTCCAGCGTTTCACACAGACCGCCACGCGCTTTTTCGTCGAGCGGCACGAGGCGGGCGCATCCGACAGCTACACCGCCATGATCAATTCGGGCGCGCGTCAGCGTATGGAGCAACTCGTGGCCGACGCTAAGGCGCATGGCGCAGCCATCGTGCAAGCGGGCGGCGATCTGGAGGCGCTCGGGCGGGCGGGCAAATATCCGCTGACGCTGGTGATCGATCCCGCGCCATCTGCGCGCATCGTGCAGGAGGAAATTTTCGGGCCGCTGATGCTGGTGCGCAGCTATCACAGGCTCGAGGATGCAATCGCCACGATCAACGCGGACGACCGACCGCTGGCGCTGTATCTCTTCACCCATCGCGCCGATACGCGCGAGCAGATCATGCGCCAGACGCATTCGGGCGGGGTCACCATCAATGATGTGATGCTGCATTTCACGCAATCCGACCTGCCCTTTGGCGGCGTGGGCCAAAGCGGGATGGGCCGCTATCACGGACCCGAGGGCTTCGATACTTTCAGCCATCTGAAACCCGTGTTTCAGCAACGCGGACTGGGCCGCTGGACCGCAAGCAAGCTCGCCTACCCGCCCTATGGCAGAACGATGCAGCGCCTGTTGCGCTTTCTGGGCGGGTAATGCTGCAAAGGCGACGCAAAGCGCGTTGACCTGCGCGCTGCTACACGGCAAGGAAACTGCCGCGCATGCGGGTGTAGCTCAATGGTAGAGCAGCAGCTTCCCAAGCTGACGACGAGGGTT
>DAIQNS010000266.1:0-3019 GCA_036788315.1 Alteraurantiacibacter sp.
CCGATTTCCAGCGTTCCGGCAAGGCGATGCGCGGCACTGGCGAGCGCGGCTGAAGCATCGCCGCGTGCCATGCGCTGCGTTTCCTCGATCTTGGAGCCTGCGGCCTTTGCCTGCGCAATCGTCACCAGATGGGGCAGATACTCGTAAGCGATTTCGCCCAGCCTTGCGGCCATGCGCGCGGCGCGCGGGCTCGTCGCGGCGACAAGGAACACCGGCTGCCCGACAAAATGCACTTCGCCTTCAGCAAGCAGCGGATCGTCTTCCGCCACCGGGCCGACATTGTTGGCGCCGGGAATATCCTCGGCGGTGAACACCGCGACAACCCCCGGAGCGCGGCGCACTGCGGCAAGATCGAGCGAGACAATCCGGGCATGCGCGCGCGTGCTCTGCCCGAAGGCGAGATGCAGCAGGCCTGGCGGCTCGGGCAGATCATCGACATAGATCGCGCCGCCGCTGACATGGCCTGTGGCGCTGTCATGGGCAAGCGGCAGGCCCACAGCATGGCGCAAGGCTGGATCTGCATCAGCCATGGCTGGCTTCCAGTTCATGCAGGGAAATGCGCGCCGCCGGATCGTCATATTCGTGCCAGATGCGGCGCAACAGATTGCCCGCGGCTTCCAAGCGGTATGCCGCCGAACCGCGCAGATCGGTCAGCGGTGCATAATCCTGCGCCAGTGCCAGCGCTGCCTTCTCCACGTTCGCTTCGCACCAGATTGCGCCGGTCAGCGCCTGCTCAGCCAAAGTCGCGCGCTGCGGCGTTCCGGCCATGCCGCCAAAGGCGATCCGGGCACTTGCCACCGTGTCACCGGCAAAATTCAGATGGACCGCGCCAAGCACGGCGGAAATGTCGCTTGTGAAGCGTTTGGAGAATTTGGCGATGCGGATCAGCGCTTGCGGGTGCGGGCGGGGCACATGCACTTTTTCGACGAATTCGCCGGGCATGCGGTCCTGTTTGCCATAGGCGAGGAAATAGTCCTCCAGCGGCATTTCGCGCTGCTGGGCACCTTTGCGCAAGGTGAGCCGCGCGCCAAGCGCGATCAATGCGGGCGGCATGTCCCCGATCGGCGAACCATTGGCGATATTGCCGCCGATCGTGCCGGTATTGCGGACTTGCAAGCCAGCGATCCGGCGCACCAGCGTACCGAGTTCGGGATGCAGGCGCGCGAGCGCGTCCTGCGCCATGGTGTAGCTTGCGCCGGCGCCGATGGTGAGGCCGTCCTCGTCCTCTTCCAAGGCGCGCAATTCCTCGACTTCGCCAAGCCAGACGATCTCGGGAAGTTCGCGCAATTGCTTGGTCACCCACAGGCCCACATCAGTCGCGCCGGCGAGTACCTGCGCCTGCGGCTGATGTTCAAGATAGCGCGCCATTTGCTCGGTGGTTTGCGGTGCATACCATTTGCGCAGGCTGCCCGTCACACTATCGGCACCATCGATCACCAGCGGCTCGGCGCGCCGGATTTGCTTCAGCAGCGCGATAGTCGCCGTATCGTCATGCGGGGTGGGCGGGTTGTCCTCACCTGCCGCGATAATTGGGCCGTAGCCGGTGCAGCGGCACAGATTGCCCGAAATGACATCGCAAACCGGCGCTTCCTTCGTGCCGCAAGCCCCGATCGCGCGGCCATAAAGCGACATGACGAAACCCGGCGTGCAGAACCCGCATTGCGAGGCATGACGGTCCACCATGGCCTGCTGCACAGGATGCAGTGTGCCGCCTTGCGCGAGGCTCTCGACTGTCGTGAGCGCGCGTCCGTCAAGCATCGGCACGAACAGGATGCAGGCATTGACCGCGCGCCAGGCGATTGCTTCGCCGCCCGCGTCCAGTTCACCCACCAGCACGGTGCAGGCCCCGCAATCGCCTTCCGCGCAGCCTTCCTTGGTACCCGTGCGGCGCAGACGATAGCGCAGCATTTCGAGCACAGTCTGCGTCGGGTCGGTGCATTCGTAGCTGACGATTTCGCCATCAAGGGCAAAGCGGACGGTCATTGCGGTGCTCCCTGCTGGATCCAGCTGCCGAGCAGCGCGCGTTCCTCCGGCGTCATGCGCGTCTCGTTGCCGATGGGCATGATCTCGGAATCCACTGCCACTGCCCTGATCTGCGCGGCATGCGCTGCGACCTTGGCATGATCATCGAGCATGATACCCAGCGGTGCCTGTGCAAAGCCAGGATGGGTAGGCTCGGAATGGTGACACGAGGCGCAATGCGTCGCGAGGATCGGCTCGACCTGCGCGAAAGTGACGGCGGGGGCCGCCGCCGCAGAAGATTGCAGATCAAGCTTCTCCACCGCGACATAGATCATCGTTACTGCTGCCAGCATTCCTGCCACCGCCGCCGTGGTCTCGGTTTTCATCGCCCGGTGACGCAAATTGAAGACATGGCGCACGGCAATCCCCGTGGCGGAGATCAGCGCCAGCACCAGCCATGGGCGGTCCGCGCCGTAAGTGATCGGATAATGATTGCTGATCATGATGAACAGCACCGGCAAGGTCATGTAATTGTTATGCAGGCTGCGCCGCTTGCCTGCCTGGCCGAGCGCGGGATCGGGCGTTTCGCCAGCCATCAGGGCTTTGACCGCCTTGCGCTGATTGGGAATGATGATGAAAAAGACATTGCCCACCATGACCGAGCCGACAATCGCGCCGACATGAATATAGGCCGCGCGGTCGTTGAAAATCTGGCTCAATCCCCATGCGGCAAAGACCATGGCGGCAAACCAGATGATCCCTACCGCCTGATTGCTCTGACCAAGCGCGGAGCGGCACAGGAGGTCATAGAAGATCCAGCCCGCCGCAATCGCCGCCAGCCCGATCGCACTTGCCACGACCGGCGAGAGATCAGCTTTTGTGGGATCGATCAGGAACGTCTCGGCACCGATATAGTAGATCAGTGCCAGCAGGCTGATCCCGCTGATCCAGGTGAAATAGGCTTCCCATTTGAACCAGTGCAGATCGGCGGGCATGGTGGCCGGCGCGACGAGATATTTCTGATTGTGATAGAAGCCGCCGCCGTGGACCGACCACA
>DAIQNS010000267.1:0-2975 GCA_036788315.1 Alteraurantiacibacter sp.
ACTGGTGCGATTGCTGAAAGCGCACAAGCTTCCCGCCAAGGTCAACCTCATCCCGTTCAACCCCTGGCCCGGTGCAAATTACGAATGTTCGAGCGCGGAGCGCATCCGCTCCTTCTCCAATATCGTGTTCGAGGGCGGCATTTCGGCCCCGGTGCGCACCCCGCGCGGCCGCGATATCGATGCCGCCTGCGGGCAATTGCGCACCGCCGCCGAGAAGAAGAGCCGCGCGGCGCGCGACCGCGAGACGGCGCAAGCAGCAGAGCAGGCCTTGCCGTGACCGCCTGGCGGGTCGAGGCGCTGCTTGGCGGCAAGCCCCGGCCCTTTCGCGGCGAGCATGCAAGCGCCATCGCCAAGGCGCCGCTGACCGGCCTTGTCACGATCCACCGCGAAGGTCTGACCGGCGACGCGCAGGCTGATCGCAGCGTCCATGGCGGGCCGGAAAAGGCGGTGCATTGCTATCCGCTCGATCATCACGCGGCGTGGCGCGAAGTTCTGGGGGAGCATCCGCTGCTCGATGATCCGGGCGCTTTCGGCAGCAATCTGGCCATTCGCGGGCTTTCCGAAAGCGCGGTTCACATCGGTGACCGCTTCCGGCTTGGCACGGCGCTTCTCGAAATCGGCCAGCCGCGCCAGCCGTGCTGGAAAATCGAGCACCATTTCGATCACAAGGGCATGGTCGCGCATATCGTGACGCGCGGGCTGTGCGGCTTTTATCTGCGGGTGCTGGAAGAAGGCGAGGCGCAGGCTGGCGACATGCTTGAGCGGACCCGGATCGGCAATCCCGACTGGAGCGTCGCGCGCGTTTTCGCGCTGGTATTCGGCGCTGGCAGCAAGCCCTCGCGCGGGGAGATCGCCACCCTGCTTGAGCTTGACGGCCTCTCGCAGCAGATGCGCAGCGGCATCCTTCGCCGCTTCGGCAATTGAGCACACAAACGCTTCGTCGACAAAAGTGAACATCCCGGCGCAAGGCTGCAATCGTTCAGCTTAAGTCTACCTAGTGTGAACGACACTGGCCTTCCACTCAGAGATGAACGCCAATCGAAGGAAGTAAATCATGAACAAGACGATCCTCGCTCTTGCGGCCGCATCAGCCATTGCTTTGCCAGCCGCGCCTGCATTCGCGCTCGAGCTCGATGCCTCGCCTAACGCCGCTTTTGCCGCCGGATATGAGAATGCGTCCGCCGGCTCTGTGCTGGGTTATGCCGCCGAGGATCGCTGGAATGACCGGCGCTACCGCGATCGCCGCGATTACCGCGAAAGCCGCCGCGACTACCGGGACGGTTACCGCGATGCGCGCCGTCACGAAGCGCGCTATGATCGCTACGGCCGCTATGCCGAACCGCGCCGCGTTTCGCGCAACGACAAGGTCTGGCGCGGGCGGGACGGGCGCTATTATTGCGAGCGCGACAATGGCACCACGGGCCTCATCATCGGCGCGGCTGGCGGCGCCTTGATCGGCCGCGAAATCGATAGCCGGGGCGACCGCACCGTCGGCACGCTGCTCGGCGCGGCGATTGGCGGCCTGCTCGGGCGCGAAATCGACCGGGGCGGCGCGCGCTGCCGCTGATCCGCGCAAGCCAAGCCTTCACATGCGCCGCTCCTTCCTGGCAGGGGCGGCGTTTTGCTTGCAATCATGCCCGTGATGAAAGGAATTTGCCTTTCGCTCATCAAAACGCGCTATGGGCGCAGAAATGAGCGCAAGAACACATCCTTTCTTCGATATGCACACGCATGGCTTTGTCCGCGTGGCCACGGCCACGCCTGCCGTGCGGACCGCCGATGTCGCTTTCAACCGCGAGGCCATTCTGGCGCAGGCGAAGAAGGCCGATGCCGCCAATGTCGATCTCTTGGTCTATCCCGAGCTCAGCCTGTCCTCCTACGCACTCGATGATCTCCTGCTGCAATCCGCGCTGCTCGACGAGGTCGAGCGTTCGATCGGAATGATCGCGCAGGCCAGTGCCGAGTTCGCCCCGGTGCTGATCATCGGCGCGCCATTGCGGCTCACCGGTCGGCTGTACAATTGCGCCGTCGTGATCGCGCATGGCGAAGTGCTCGGCGCGGTGCCCAAGAGCTTCCTTCCCAATTACCGCGAGTTTTACGAAAAGCGCCATTTTTCGCATGGTCGGGGCTGCCGCGATCTGTGGGCGGTGGTGGACGGCGAGGAAGTGCCCTTCGGCGTCGATCTGATCTTTGCCGCCGAGAACCTCCCCGGCTTCACTTTCGGCGTGGAGATCTGCGAGGATTTCTGGGCGCCCGAGCCGCCCGGCACGCGCGCCGCGCTGGCGGGCGCGACGATCCTCGCCAATCTCTCCGCCTCGCCCATCACCATCGGCCGCGCGGATGACCGGCATCTGCATTGCCGCTCGATGTCTTCGCGCGCCATCTGCGCCTATGCCTATTCCGCCAGCGGACACGGCGAGAGCACCACCGATCTTGCCTGGGACGGGCAAGGCGTGATTTACGAGCTAGGCGATCTGCTCGCCGAAAGCGTGCGCTTCGATCTCGCTCCCGAGCTGGCGATAACCGACGTGGATACGCGGCGCATTCTGGCAGAGCGCATGCGCAACCAGACCTGGGGCGATGCCGCCGAGGCTGCTGGCCGCCCCGAGGACACCTACCGCACGATCGGCTTTGCGCATCATCATACGAGCGGGGATATCGGGCTTGTGCGCGCGGTGCGCCGTTTCCCCTTCGTGCCCAATCGTGCCGACAAGCTCGATCAGGACGCTTACGAGGCGTTCAACATCCAGGTCGATGCGCTGATGCGGCGCATCCAGACGACTTCGCCCAAAGCGCTGGTGATCGGCATTTCGGGCGGGCTCGACAGCACGCATGCCCTCATCATCGCCGCCAAGGCGTGCGATCGGCTGGGCCTGCCGCGCGACATGATCCGCGGCTACACCATGCCCGGCTTTGCCACATCGGAGCGCACCAGGAGCACCGCGTGGAAGCTCATGAAAGCGTTCCATATCACG
>DAIQNS010000268.1:0-2954 GCA_036788315.1 Alteraurantiacibacter sp.
CCGCGCTGGGCCGCCTTGCCCACCCGTTCCAGACTGGCGCCGATGGCGGCATTGTTGATCCAGTGGTCGACCATGCCGAAGCGTTCGACTGCGCTGGTCCACAACGCTGCGAGTTGCTGTTCATCGCGCACATCGCAGCCAATGCCCAAGACGCGCGTTTCGTCGATGGCCTCGGCGGCAGCTTGCGCGGTCTGTACATCGCGCCCCGCAATCGCCACTTGCGCGCCGAGCAAGACCAACTGCCTTGCCAATTCGAACCCGAAGCCGCTGGTTCCGCGGACGATGACGACAACGGCCATTCAAGCAGTGGCGGCGCGGCCGAGCGCGCCGTAGGCCTTGCGCTGTGGCCGGTAGGCCAAGGTCACCGCGAGCAGGAGCACCGCTCCCCCTGCGCAGACCCAGGCGATGCTGTTGTCGAAGGCGGTGCCGCCATTGGCGACGATGATCGCGACCAGCGCCCAGATCACGGTGCCGGTGTATACCGGGAAGGCCCGGGTTCGCATAGCGAACGCAAGCGCGGTTCCGGCACCCAGCAGCACGGTCAGGCGGCCATAGCCCTCCGCGCCAAGCCCGAAGCGGTCGAAGCCATAGCCCGGCAGCACATCCGCCGCATTGACGAAGGTCGCAGCCGAGAGCCAGCCGACATAGAGCGCCAGCGGCACGACGGTCAGCAAGCGCGACATGGTCTTGTCAGCATAGAAGCCATCGATCGCCAGCACGAATGCCCGGCCAAGGCTGAGCAGCATCACCGCGATCAGCGGCACGGTCAGCCAGACCGGCCCGAAGCGCGCGAAATAGAGCCAGGCGCAGCAGCAGGCATAGCCGAGGATCGTCAGCCACCCGATCGCCCGAAACAGCGGGTCCGTCCGATACCGCGGCAGCGCCTGCACCACGGCATAAGTCGCTGCGCCGAGATAGATCGCGCCCCAGACGGCAAAGGCATAGCCAGCCGGACTTGCCGGGTTGGGTTCGGCAATCAAGGGCGTTGGCGCGCTTTGCGCATTGAAGCCGGAGGCGAACAATAAGGGCGGGACGATAATCTGCCCCACCGCCAGCAGCAGATTGAGCGCCTGGCGCAAGCGGTCTGCCACCATGTTCGATCTCCAAGAGCCTGTGGGGCCGGAACCGTCCGGCATGACTGTTTTTTATATATCAAACGGAATAATGTATAGCCTCAAACCGCAAAGGCGCGCACGAACATGGCAACCTGGTGGGCCACAAGTTGATCGACATCGGCCGGCCTGTGTTTCGCCCCGAACAATTGCATCTGGTGCAGGGACAGCAGCAGCACGGGCGAGAGGAGCGAAAGGCTGGCAAAGCGCAAGTCCACATCGGCCCTGATCTCGCCATGCTGCTGATGCGCTCTAAGCCGGTCTTCCAGCGCGTCGAGCATCGGATCGAGCGCACCTTCAAGAAACACTGGGCCATGCGCATCGTGCAGCAGCCCTTCGATGAGGCCAACGGCCAGGATCTTGGCAAAACCGAAATCGCGATTGGCCATGACGAACATGGCAAGATAGTCGCCAAGCGACTGGGCCAGCGGCCCGCTTGGGCTGGCCGCCATGGCGAGGAACGGCGCCCCTCGCGCGTGCCATTCGGCGAACACCGCCTCGACAATACCGTTCCGGTCGCCGAAATAATGCCGCAGAGTGGGCACGGAAACTTCAGCGGCTTCGGCCAACTGCCTGAGGCTTGGCTTGGTCTCACCCGCTCGTGCCAGCCGATCAATCATGTGGTTGATTAGCGCCGAACGTTTCACTTTATGGTCTTCGTCAAGGCTGCCGCGCGTCCGGGCCACGATCTCACTCTCTGTCGCTACTTAGGTTCCATGGATTTTCTGGCACCATGTTTGGGTCTTTCGATTCTCAGTCAGTGCTTGGCCGTTTACATGTTGCCCGACTGACGTGATCCCCACCTATCCTAAAGCTGGGGTTTGTGGCAGGCGGCCTTTGCGAAGCAGCGTAGCTGAAGCGATGGGCTGCGTCGCGGAGCCCCTCAGGTGGGGAACCAAGGCCAATGCTGATCCAGCTCTGCGGCGTACGGAGCAGGTTTCGCGAATCAGCGCGGCGAGTATGGTCTCTTCCGAGCATTATCAAAGTGCAAACGGCGACCCATAATCGTTATGTTTATTGAGCGCGGCGCACCAAATGCCGCCGTTTGCCGCCGTCCTTACCCGCGGGTCGCAGCATGACTATTCCTAGCTGATATCGACAGCTTCAAGGTTCTGTTGCCGGACAAGATCAAGCTAAAATCTCATGCTGAACGTCAGCGATCCGGTCCTTCCCGGAGCTGCAAAGCGCCGATCGACCGTGTTCCCAAAGCGGCTCTGGCTTTCGACCGGCAGATAGAAACTGTTGAGGGCATTGGTCACGAGCAAGTCCAGCTTGCCCCATGGCAACCTGTAGCTCGCGCCCAAGTCCAGTGTCGCATAGCTCGCGATCTCGAAGTTATAGACCCGCGCCCGGCGGGCGCGGTCGCGATCCCCTGCGAATAGCAATTGTCCGGTGAATTCGAGCCGTTCTATCGGTCGCCAACTGCTTGTCATCGATACAGTCAGCGGCGGGATTTGCACCGAACCGAGCGGCAGGAGCACCCCGTCATTGTTGGTGTCATTCTCACCATCATTCCACGCAACAGCGATACCCGCATCAAAGCGCTCAGACGGTGCCACATCAACGCTCCCCTCAAAGCCATAGTTGCGTTGCGGCGCGCGGATGAGCACAGCAACTCCAGTCGCCGGATCAACCGCTGCCGATGCTCCATTCTCGGATCGCGCATAAAAGCCTGAAAGGGCGTAGCGGACGATTTTGCGGCCTCCTCGCACGCCTGCTTCGAAGCTCTCGACCTGGATGGGAGCAACAAAATTCGATCCGCTGATCGGAACGCCCGGCCTGATGCTGTTGGCCGCAAAGCCCAATTCGGGGATCGAGAAGCCCTGCGCGTAACTGGCAAAG
>DAIQNS010000269.1:0-2913 GCA_036788315.1 Alteraurantiacibacter sp.
GGCCTTGTGCATCTGGCTCGGCGTGGCTTCGGGATGGGCGGAACGCGGCTCGCGCTCCAGCTCGGTCCCGCCATTGAGATACCACAGCGCGGGATAGCTCAATTGATGCGTTGCCGCCGACAGCAGATCGGTATCGACATCGCGGCCCGTGCCGGTGCGCTGCGCATCGTTGAGCGCGGCAAGGATGCCGATGCAAAAGATCGTCCCGGTAATGAAATCGACCATCGAGAGGCCCATGCGCTGCGGTTCGCCCGAAGGATCGCCGGTAAGCTTGCAATAGCCCGCCTCGGCCTGCATCAGATAATCGTAGCCGGGCCATTTGGCGCGCTCGTTGTCGCGGCCATAGGCGGAAAGATGCGCGCACACGATGGCGGGGTTCGCCTCCTTCAAGGCTGCGTAGGTAAGGCCCAGCTTCTCGGGCAGATCGCCGCGCAGATTGTTAGCCACCACATCCGATCTTGCCGCCAATTTGCGCAGGATCGCCTGCCCCTCATCGGTGCGTGTATCGAGCGTGAGCGAGCGCTTGTTGAGATTGAACGCGGAAAAATAGACGCTCTCGTCCTCGCGCAGGAAATGCGGGCCGACCAGCCTTGCGGTATCTCCGAAGCGCGGCGGCTCGATCTTGATCACATCGGCGCCCAATTGCGCAAGGAACATCGTGCCGTAAGGCCCCGCGCCATATTGCTCGGCGCTGATCACGCGAATGCCCTTGAGCGGCAGATGCATATCCTCTCCCTCCATGGCCACGCGCCTTACGCCGGGTTCTCCTTGAGATGCTGCTTGGCGATGATGATGCGCTGCATTTCATTGGTGCCCTCGCCAATGCACATGAGCATGGAATCGCGGTAGAAACGTTCGATGTCATATTCCTTGGAATAGGAATATCCGCCGAAGATGCGCATGGCATCCTGACTGTTTTCGACCGCGCTTTCCGAGGCGAAATACTTGGCCATGCCCGCTTCCTTGTCGCACCGTTCGCCGCTGTCGTAAGCGCGCGCGGCATCAAGCGTGAGCAGGCGCGAGGCGTGCGCGCGCGTCGCCATTTCGCCGAGTTTGAGCTGGATCGCCTGATGCTGGGCAATCGGCTTGCCCATGGTCTCGCGCTGCTGCGCATATTGGGTGGCAAGCCGCAAGCTGCCTTCCGCAAGCCCCACGCCGCGCGCGGCGACATTGATGCGGCCCAGTTCCAGCCCGCCGGTCGCCTGGAAGAAGCCCTGCCCCTCGACGCCGCCGATCAGCTGGTCGGCGGGGATGCGGTAATCTTCCATCACCAGCTCGGCGCTGTCGATCGCCTTGTAGCCCAGCTTGTCGAATTTCTTGCCGGTGGTCATTCCCTCGCGCTTGTCGGCGATGAACAGGCTCATGCCCTTGTAGCGCGGGCTGGCATCGGGATCGGTCTTGACCAGCATGGCAAAGCACGATCCGTTCACCGCGTTGGAAATCCACGTCTTGGTGCCGTTCAGGACATAATCATCGCCATCCCGGCGCGCGACAGTGCGCAGTGCCTGCAGATCGGTCCCGGCATTGGGCTCGGTCAGCGCGAGGCCACCGCGAATTTCGCCGGTGGCGAATTTGGGCAGCCATTTGGCCTTTTGCTCGCCCGTGCCGAAACGTTCGACGGCCGCGGCCATGATCAGGTGCGAATTGAAAATGCCGGTGATCGCCATCCAGTAGGACGAGATGCGCATGACGATCTTGGCATAGGTTGTCGCAGGCAAGCCAAGCCCGCCATATTCCTGCCCGATGGTCGCTCCGAACAGCCCCATCTCGGCCATTTCCGCCACCAGCTTTTCGGGCCAGATATCGCCGTGATCGTGATATTGGATCACCGGGATCACCGAACGTTCGAGCCAGCGATCGATCGCGTCCATGAAGGCGCGTTCCTCGTCGGGATCGATAGTGCGGATCTGCTCTTGCAGGAGTGCAGCGGATGCCATTGCCAATTGTCCTTAATCGTCGGCGGGGCCGTACCCGCGCTTCCATACAAGCACCGTGCGCTTGTAGGTGGCCACCATTTGGCCATTCTGGTTCTTGCCGATAGTGCGGAAAGTCACGATGCCTTGCTCGGGACGGCTTTTGCTCTCGCGCTTTTCGAGCACTTCGCTTTCGGCATAAAGCGTATCGCCGACAAACAGCGGATTGGTGAGCTTCACCTCGTCCCAGCCCAGATTGGCGATGGCCTTGGCGCTGGTGTCCGAGACACTCATGCCGGTCATCAGGGCAATCGTCAGCGGGCTGACCACAAGTGGTTTGCCGAACTCGGTTTTCTCGGCATAGGCATAGTCGAAATGCGCCGGATGCGTGTTCATGGTAAGCAGCGTGAACCAGACATTGTCGGCATCGGTGATCGTGCGGCCGGGCCGGTGTTCGTAAATATGGCCGATTTCGAAATCATCGAAATAGCGCCCCTGAACTTCGCGGAAGCGGCCCGGTGCCACTTCCCTGTAAGCATCACGCACTTTGAATTCCCCCGTTGCTACGCGCGAGCACCGCGCGATAGGATTTGACGATCGGCGCTTCGAGCATCTTCCCCTTGAAGCGAATGGCACGCCCGCCCGCTTCCTCGAAAGCGGCAAGCGCTTCGCAAGCTTCGGCGATTTCCGCTTCACTTGGCGAAAAGACCTGTTCGATAATGGCAACTTGCCGCGGATGGATGGCGGCTTTGGCGATCATGCCGATTGCCCGCGCCGCGCGGCATTCCGAAGCGAGGCCCTCATCATCGTCCAGATGCACATAGGGCACATCGATCAAAGCGACGCGCGCCTCGGCGCAGGCGAGCACAAGTTGCTGGCGGGCAGTCAGAAGCGGCTCCCACGCCAGCGCAACACCCAGTTCCGCAGCGAAATCCGCGCCGCCGAACATCAGCGCGGCAATCCCCGGTTCGCTCGCGATGGCGAGCGCGTTGCGCAAGGC
>DAIQNS010000270.1:0-607 GCA_036788315.1 Alteraurantiacibacter sp.
CAGCTTGCCAAAGGCGATGACCGAGCCCGAGAACGTGATCGCCCCGATGGCGATGCCAAGGCCCATTTCGATCTTGGACACCGCTCCGATTGCGCCGTCTGCCTGAAGCAGACCAAACGCCGCCGGATCGAGATAGGCCGCCCAGCCCACCAGCACGGCAGCAAGCCCGACCAGCGAGTGAAAACCCGCGACCAGTTCGGGCATCGAGGTCATCGCGATCTTGCGCGCGATGGTGATGCCGATGATCCCGCCGATCAGCATGGCCACGCCGATTTCAGGCAAGCTGGCGATATCGTGCGTGACCAGCGTGGTGACGACCGCGATCACCATGCCGATCATGCCGTTGCGGTTGCCCGCCTGGCTCGTCGCCGGGCTGGAAAGCCCGCGCAAGGCGAGGATGAAGAACACGCCCGAGACAAGATAAGCGAGCATCGCCCACGCGGGCGTGCCAACGCCCTCGGCGCCCGCCGCGAGGCCAGAAGCAAGAAAAGCGACCATCACTTCTTCTCCTTCTTCTTGTACATCGCGAGCATGCGCGCGGTCACGGCAAAGCCGCCAAAGATGTTGATGCTGGCAAACACGACACCAATCAGCCCGAGCCATTTGG
>DAIQNS010000270.1:617-1031 GCA_036788315.1 Alteraurantiacibacter sp.
CGCGCCAACGATAATCACCGAGGAAATCGCATTGGTCACCGCCATGAGCGGCGTGTGCAAAGCCGGGGTCACCGACCAGACAACGTAATAGCCGACAAAGCAGGCCAAAACGAAGATCGAGAGAATTGAAATGAAGTCCACTAGTTTGCCTCCCCGGCACGGGGAGGGGGACCATCCGCAGGATGGTGGAGGGGACTCAACGCCCGTGCAACAATAGCCTCTGCCGTTTTCGCAGCGTCGGCCAGCACACGGTGCGCAGATACCCGCAAGACCCTGAACCCGTTCTCTGAAATAAATGCGATACGCCGATCATCAAATTTTGCGCGGTCGACGCCGTTATGCGCAAAGCCATCAACTTCAACGACAAATCGCGCCGAAAGGCAGCAAAAGTCAGTCACGTAAGGGCCAATCGGG
>DAIQNS010000270.1:1041-2911 GCA_036788315.1 Alteraurantiacibacter sp.
CGCCGAAATTTCAGGCCCGCTGGTCTTTGGCGCGAGTGCTGCCACAAAAGGCGTTCGGGCATTGTCATGGTCTTGCGCAATTGGCGCGCAAGCTTAACCTCGGAACGAGCGCGCAACCGTGGCTCCCCTCCACCACGCTTCGCGCGGTCCCCCTCCCCGGCACGGGGAGGAACTTGCGCCATGCTCATGCCTTCAGCCTCTCGTGCACGACTGCGCCACTCTGCGTCAGGCGCACAGCAACGCCGATCTCTTCGTCAAGCACCGGCTTGCCTGCATCCTTGTCCCAGAAGGCGTTGAGAAAGTTGAACAGATTGCGGCTGAACAAGGCGCTGGCGTCCGCTGGCAATTGCGCAGGCGTGTTCGAATAGCCGATGATCTTCACGCCGTGCTTGACCACGATCTGGTCCGGCACCGAGCCCTCGACATTGCCGCCTTGTGCGACGGCGAGATCGAAAATCACGCTGCCCGGCTTCATCGTGGCGATCTGCGCATCGGTGATCAGCACGGGCGCGGCGCGGCCGGGGATCAGCGCGGTGGTGATCACGATATCCTGCTTGGCGATATGCGCGGAGACGAGCTCGGCCTGCGCGGCCTTGTATTCATCGCTCATCTCGGTGGCATAGCCGCCTGAGCCTTCGCCCTCGATGCCTGCCACGCTTTCCACGAAGATCGGCTTGGCGCCAAGCGACTGGATCTGCTCCTTGGTGGCCGAGCGCACATCGGTTGCGGAAACCTGCGCGCCCAGACGCCGCGCGGTCGCAATCGCTTGCAAGCCCGCAACGCCAACGCCCATGATAAAGGCCTTCGCCGCCGAAATTGTGCCCGCCGCCGTCATCATCATCGGGAAGGCGCGGCCATAGGCGTCGGCTGCCGCGAGCACGGCCTTGTAGCCCGAAAGGTTCGATTGGCTGGAGAGGACGTCCATGCTCTGCGCGCGCGTGATGCGCGGCATGAATTCCATCGCCAGTGCCTCAAGCCCCGCCTTGGCGTAAGCTTCGACGCGGTCCTTGCGCGTGAACGGATCGAACACCGCGGCGACCATAGCTCCCGGCGCCGCGCCGGTAAGCGCCGAAGCATCGGGCGCCTGCACGCCGAGCACGATATGCGCGCCCTTCACCGTGTCAGCAGCCTTGCCCACGCTCGCCCCGGCTTCTTCAAAGGCGGCGTCAGTGATCGAAGCATGCGCGCCCGCGCCCGTTTCAACAGCGACGCTCGCACCAAGCGCGATGAACTTCTTGACCGTTTCGGGCGTCGCAGCAACGCGCGTTTCGCCCGCTGCCTGCTCCTTCAATATGGCAATGCGCATCAAGAGATCAGCAACACAACGAACAAGGTTATTACCGCGATCACTGGCACCGCCCACTTGAGCGTGGCGATAAAGCTATCATACGTGCCTTTGGCGGATTTCATGTCATGCGGTTCGGCCATGATGGTCGTGCCCCTGAGATATTGCGAGAACGGCTAATTCGGCCTCCTCTATCCGCGCTTTTCGCAATGCTCAAGAGGCAGAGGAAGGCTGTTTGCGGCCAAATTCGCTTAATCGACCATTTACCCGCGCTTGCTATAGTCCCTTTTCGAGACATGCGCGGCTGCTTCAAGTGAAGGGCCGCATGAGGGAACAGGGTAAGATGGCCGAAGCTGAACAGCGATTGCTGATGCTCATTGATGACGAGCCAGCGCAAAGCCGGCTGATCACCGCACTCGCGGGGCGCGAAGGATGGCGCACGCTGGTGGTTGACGATAGCGAAAAGGCGATTGCCACGCTCGGCACGCGCGAGGGCATGCAATTGTCCGCGATCATTCTCGATCAATGGGTGCCCGGCGATCAGGCTTGCGAGCTTATCGCCGAGCTGAAGGAGCGCGGCATCGA
>DAIQNS010000271.1:0-2907 GCA_036788315.1 Alteraurantiacibacter sp.
ATACCCGCGAAGAGGGCGTCCCCGGCGATAACGAGTGGGGCGACGCCGACGACCCTGTCCTGCTCCTCGCCCACGGTGGTGCCGACTTCGCCCGCACCTTCGCGCATGAGGCCCCGGTGAAACTGCCCGCCACCATACGCGCGGTCAAGAAGGCCGCGGTCGAGGCCCCCAAGAAGATGGCCTCGCGCGCCGTGTCGCTTCGCGAGGCGTCGCGCGACCCGTCGCCGCCGATCCTCGTCGCCGAGGACTCGGTGCTCGAGTCGATCGTCGGGTTCGATCTTCACCGCGGCCTGCTCGCGCTTGGGCGGAGGCCGTCCGATGGGCGCGAGCGCATCGATCAGAACTGCGCCGTGATACGAGCCGTTGGGCCTTGTCAGGCTGGGGAATTTGCCGCCTTGCGCGGCCCAGTCAAACTTGCCCGAATCCACAATCAGCCCGCCGACCGAATTGCCATGGCCGTTGAGGAATTTGGTCGCCGAATGGACCACGATATCCGCGCCATGTTCGAACGGGCGGCACAGCACCGGGGTCGCCATGGTATTGTCTACGATCAAGGGCACTCCCGCCGCATGCGCAGCTTCGGCAATCGCGGCGATATCGGAGACGACGCCGCCGGGATTGGTGAGGCTTTCAATGAATACGCAGCGCGTGTTTTCGTCACACGCGGCCGCGACATTGGCGGCATCATCGGCATCGACAAAGCGCGTTTCCCAGCCGAACTTCTGGAAGCTTTCCTTCATCTGGTTGAGCGATCCGCCGTACAGCTTCTTCGCCGCAACAATATTGCAGCCCGGCGCCATCAGCGTGTGAAACGCGATCAATTGCGCAGCATGGCCCGAAGCCACGCCGAGCGCGCCGACCCCGCCTTCCAATGCCGCGATCTTCTTTTCCAGCGCATCATTGGTGGGGTTCATGATGCGCGAATAGATGTTGCCGAATTCCTTCAGCGCGAAGAGGTTCGCGGCATGCTCGGCATCGTTGAAGACGTAACTCGCGGTCTGATAGATCGGCGTGATGCGCGCGTTTGTCGCGGGGTCAGGCTGCTGTCCGGCGTGGATGGTGGCGGTGTCGATGTGCATGGTAGGTTCCTGGGGGGTGTCGGTCATGATTTGAACGCTCCGGGTGGCGAAGGGAATGGCCGCTTGTTACACCAATTTTTGGGCATTGCGAGGGTATGGCAGGACTTAAACTCCCGCTCGTCCTGAGCCTGTCGAAGGGCTGCTTTTGCTCCTGCGCCCGCGCCTGACGGGAAAGACAATGCTTCGACCGGCTCAGCATAAGCGGGTTTGGGAGAAGGCAATTATTCCGCCGCCTCCAACTCTTCCCCCGCGGGTGGCATATTGTGGCCGAGCAGCGTCAGGATTTCCGCCGCTGCTTCCACCACATTCGTGCCCGGGCCGAAAATCCCCGCAACGCCTTTTTCGCGTAAGTAATCATAATCCTTGGCCGGGATCACGCCGCCAGCGGTCACTTTGATATCCGCGCGGCCTGCTTCTTTCAGAAGGCCGATCAGCTCCGGGATCAGCGTGTTGTGGCCCGCCGCGAGCGAGCTTGCGCCGATGAGGTCAACGCCCTTTTCGAGCGCCATGTCGCGCGTTTCCTCGGGCGTCTGGAACAAAGGCCCGCTGACCACGTCGAAGCCCATGTCGGCAAAGGCGCTGGCGATGACATTGGCGCCGCGATCATGCCCGTCCTGGCCCATTTTGGCGATCATGATGCGGGGTGCGCGGTCGAGCCTTCGGGCGACCGATTGCACGCCGTCGAGCACCTGCTGCCAGCGCCGGTCGAATTCATAAGCCGAGGAATAGACCCCGCGCACGGGGCTTGGCACCGTGTCATAACGGCCGAAAACCTCTTCCATCGCCGAGCTGATTTCGCCCAGCGTGGCGTCATGGCGCGCGGCTTCGACAGCGAGGGCGAGGAGGTTGTCCCCAGGAGAGCGAGCGGATTTTTGAGCAGCCGCCTTCGCCAGCGCACGCAAAGCCGCCTGACAGGCAGCCTCATCGCGCCCGGCGCGCACCTTCTCCAGCCGCGCGATCTGCCCTGCGCGGACCTTGTGATTGTCGATATCAAGCGTGTCGATCGGGTCTTCTTCGTCCTTGCGATATTTGTTCACCCCCACGATCACGGTTTCACCCCGGTCGATGCATGTCTGCTTTTCGGCGGCGGCCTTCTCAATCGCGGCCTTGGGCTTGCCGGTGGCGACATAGGCGGTCATTCCGCCCGCTTCGTCCACCTCGGCGATCAAGGCCTTCCCGCGCGCGATCAGCTCGGCCGTCAGCGCCTCGACATAGTAGGAGCCGCCTAAGGGATCGGCGACATTGGTGATGCCGCTTTCTTCCTGCAAAACCAGCTGCGTGTTGCGCGCAATGCGGGCGGAGAAATCGGTGGGCAGGGCAATTGCTTCGTCGAGCGCATTGGTGTGCAAGCTTTGCGTCCCGCCCAGCACCGCGGCCATCGCCTCGATCGTGGTGCGCATGACATTGTTGTAGGGGTCCTGCTCCTGCAAGCTGACGCCCGAGGTCTGGCAATGGGTGCGCAGCATTTTCGACTTGGGGTCTTTTGCGCCGAGTTCTTCCATCACATCATGCCACACCGCGCGGGCCGCGCGCATCTTGGCGATCTCCATGAAGAAGTTCATGCCGATGCCCCAGAAGAAGCTGAGGCGCGGGGCGAAGCTGTCAATGTCGAGGCCCGCTTCCATCGCGCGTTTGGCGTATTCCTTGCCGTCGGCAATGGTGAAAGCCAGCTCCTGCACCGCGGTCGCGCCCGCTTCGTGCATGTGATAGCCGCTAATCGAAATGCTGTTGAATTTCGGCATATGCGCCGAGGTGTAGCCGATGATATCCGAGACGATCCGCATCGAGGGTTCGGGCGGATAGATATAGGTGTTGCGGACCATGAACT
>DAIQNS010000272.1:0-2886 GCA_036788315.1 Alteraurantiacibacter sp.
CGAGCGAGCGTTACAAGGACCGCGACGGCAATATGCAGGAGAAAACCGAATGGCATTCGGTGGCAATTTTCTCCGAAGGGCTGATCAGCGTGGTCGAGCGCTATCTCAAGAAGGGCTCGAAAGTCTATATCGAAGGCCAGCTCTCAACGCGCAAATGGCAGGACCAGAGCGGCAATGACCGCTATTCCACCGAAGTGGTGCTGCGAGGGTTTGGTGGCACGCTGACCATGCTCGACGGCGGTTCTGGCGGCGGTTCTGGCGGCGGTTCGCGGGGCGGCGGCTATGAAAGCGGCGGCGCGCCCAGTGGCAGTACGGGTGGCAGTTCGGGTGGCCAGAGCAGCGGCGGTTCGGGCGGGGGCTCAAATTACGACGATCTGGACGACGATATCCCATTCTGAGGCTGGCAAGCGGCTGCAGGGCGTCTGCACAATAGACACCTTGGACACTGTCCTGAAGCTGAAAAGCGGGAAGGCAGGTCATGGCATGGAATGCTTGCCAAACAGGCTGGGATAGACAGTGAGAAAGAGCAGGCCAGCTGTGCCCGCCTGCACCATTAGTAGGAAAGCTGCGGCTCTTATTCGCTCTTCTTGAGAGCGGCCAGCGCGGCTGCCAGCGGCCCATGGGCATCTGCTCCGATAAGGCCATGTTCGCGCCGGGCAATTTCGGCGTCCGGCCCCAGCGCATAGGGGTCAATCGCGAGCGCCAGCGTCTGCGCAATTGCTTCGCCCAGATCGAAACTCGTGCCAGTGTAGCCGATCTGGTCGAGCTCCTCGGTGCTCAGTTCGATTTCCTCATTCTCCTCGCTCGCGATGTCCTCTTCGGGCACGAATACGAGATCGACGGGCGCTTCGAGCGTAACAGGAAGATCCTCTCCCGAAACCGCGCAGCTTTGCACGATATCGGCGCTGATCATGCCATTTGCGGCCACTTCCTGCCCCTTGCGATACAGCGCAATTCGCGCTTCCAGCCGCTTTACCGCAACAATTGCGAATCGCGCGGCGAGCGCCTCGCGCTGCGCAGCACTGGCGTGGAGTTCTACCGGCTCTGCATTTATCCCGCGAATATCGACCGGGTAGGGAAATTCTGGTGTGTCGGGCGCGCTCATGAGCGGATGTTTGCTGCCAGCAAGGCCTCATCGCTCTGCTGTGCAAGCTGGGCGTTCAAGGCGCGCACCTGCGCGATCAGCGAAGCGCCCGGTGCGCCCTCCAGAGACAGATTGCGGGCGAGCGCGTCAGCAAGCGCCGCATCGTTTGCACCTTGCGCAAACGCCTTGCGAAAAGCGCCCATGCGCCCGCCGAGCGCGCTGACCAGCTTACCGATATTCTTGCCAACCATCAGATCGCCAACCCCTTTTTCCCGTAATTGGCGGTCCATGTCATCGACAAACACTTCGGTGATCCGCGCGGTTTTCGGGCTGAGCACGGGGCTGCCTTCCATGCGCAGCATCACCAGCGCGAGCACCGCCATGATCATGTCGACCCTGCCATCCACGCTATCGACCACGCCGCCTTCGCGGTACCAATCCGCCTCGCGGCTGACGCGCACGGTTTCATGCCACAAGGGGCGCAATTCCTCGCGCGGGTCCTGGCTTGTACCAAACAGGCGGGAGAAGAAATTCATCGGATCATGCTCGTCAACAAGAGGGCCGCGTTAAGCGGGTGTTCAACGCCTTCTTGGAAGGCAGGATTGCGGGATGCCCCGCAAGGCCTTAAGGCATCTGCTAGCGAATATAGGAAAGCTGCGCGATGAGGCAATCGCGGCATGCTCTCGAAGGATCTAATGCGATGATTATCACGGCAAGAGGCACGCGGGCAATGGCGGCGGCGGCAGTGGCGGCGATGGCGCTGGGCGTATCGGGCTGTGCCTCGATCACTGACCACAAGGGCTATATCGTTGATGAGGTGCTGATCTCCAGCGTTCAGCCCGGCCTCGACAACCGCCGCTCGGTCGAAGGCGCGCTGGGCCGGCCCACGCTCAAGAGCCAGTTTGGCGAGCCGGTCTGGTATTATATCTCCAGCCGTACCGCCCAGTCGCCGCTGGGTCGTCCCAAGATCGACCGGCACAGCGTCCTTGCGGTACGCTTCGATGAGGCGGGCAATGTCGTTTCGGCAGAGCGCAGCGGCATGGACCAGGTCGCGCGCATCAGCCCTGATGGCGATGCCACGCCGACGCTCGGCCGGGAGCGCAGTTTCTTTGAAGATCTGTTCGGCAATATCGGCACGGTGGGCGCAGCAGGCGCTGGCGGCGGCGCGCCGCGCTGATCGCCCCAGGCTGTCGTCTGGCTTGAAGGCGCGCGCGCGCTGCCCCATATGTCCGCCATGGACGACAGAGCGGCAAGCCACGGCCTTATCCAGTGGCACGGCACCACCATCATTGGCGTGAAGCGCGGCGAGAGAACCATCATCGCCGGCGATGGGCAGGTCTCGATGGGCAATACGGTGATGAAACCCAACGCGCGCAAGGTCCGCCGGATCGGCGACAAGGGCACAGTGATCGCCGGGTTTGCCGGCGCGACTGCCGATGCCTTCACCCTGTTCGAGCGGCTCGAACGCAAGCTCGAGCAATATTCCGGCCAATTGCTGCGCGCTTCGGTGGAACTCGCCAAGGACTGGCGCACCGACAAATATCTGCGCAATCTGGAAGCACTGATGATCGTGGCTGACAAGGATACGCTGCTTGTCCTCACAGGCAATGGCGATGTGCTCGAGCCTGACGGCGGCATTGCCGCGATTGGATCGGGCGGCAATTATGCACTCGCGGCCGCGCGCGCGCTTTCCGATTACGAGGACGATGCCGAGGTGATCGCGCGGCGCGCAATGGCCGTTGCAGCCGAGGTCTGCGTCTTTACCAATGGCAATGTTACGCTAGAGGAAGTCTGAGCCGGGG
>DAIQNS010000273.1:0-2879 GCA_036788315.1 Alteraurantiacibacter sp.
GCCAATACCATCATCATCCACCGCGCCGACCGCTTTGGCCTTGCCCAGCTTTACCAGCTGCGCGGCCGCGTGGGCCGGGCGAAAATTCGCGCCTATGCCTATCTGACCACGCCCGCCGACAGTGCTCTGTCCGAAGTTGCGGAAAAACGCCTGAAGGTGCTGAGCGATCTCGACAGCCTCGGAGCAGGCTTCCAGCTTGCCAGCCACGATCTCGATATTCGTGGCGCAGGCAATCTGCTCGGTGATGAACAATCGGGCCATATCCGCGAGGTCGGCTTCGAACTTTATCAAACCATGCTTGAGGATGCGATCCTCGCCGCAAAGGCGGGCGATGCGGGCCTCGTGGGCGACCGCAAGGGCCTGTCCCCGCAGATTACGGTCGATGCGCCGATCATGATCCCCGAGGATTACGTCCCTGATCTCGCGGTGCGCATGGCGCTCTATCGCCGGCTCAACGATGCTGCCGACAAGGCCGAAATCGAAGCCATGGCCGCCGAAATGATCGACCGTTTCGGCGATCTGCCCGATCCCACCGTGAACCTCATTCGGCTTATCGAAATCAAGCATCAGGCAATAGCGGCCAATATCGCCAAGATCGATGTGGGCGCGCGCGGCACTCTGGTCACCTTCCACAAGGACGAGTTCCCCGATCCCATGGGGCTTGTCGCTTATGTCGAACGGTTGAACGGCGCGGCCAAATTGCGGCCCGACATGAAGCTGGTCATCAACCGCAATTGGAGCGATGCGCAAAGCCGCCTCAATGGTCTGTTGCAATTGACCAAGGGGCTGAGCCGCATCGCTACCAAGGGCAACAAGGCCTGAGCATCTGCGTCTCTGACCGCCGCTCGCGCTTTAATCACAAGTTAACGCTGTCCAATTATCCTTTTGATCGAAAAGAGATGAGGCATATGGACAAAATGGCCAAGGCAACACCATCGGACCGCAGAGGCGCAGACCGGCGCACAGCGCAAATGCCGATCGATTTTCCTGATCGTCGTAATGGTGATCGGCGTCAGTTGCCTGACCGCCGCGCAAAGCCTCGCACCGCCTTCGATTAAGACCGCGCCAAACGGCAGTCATCGCGGGAGAGGCCAATCAATTGCTGGCAGGCAAAGCCAGGAATTCCGCCCCCGTCATTGCCTGCGCCCCCAGAAAGCCCTGCCAGATCTCGCAGCCTTCGCGCGCCACGACATCGCGTTGTTCGATGGTTTCAATACCCTCGGCAATCACTTTGAGATCGAGCGCCCGCGCCATTGCGAGAATGCCGCGCAGCACTGCGAGATCGCGCTCGTCGGTGACGATCCCGTCGATCATCGAACGGTCAAGCTTGAGCGCATCGAGCGGCAGGATCTTCAGATAGCGGAAGTTGCAGAAGCCTGCGCCGAAATCATCGAGCGCAATCTGCACGCCCAGATCAGCGAGGTGACCAAGCCGCTCCGCCGCACGGTCAAGATGCGCAAGCAGTGCCTGCTCGGTAATCTCCAGTGTCAGGCGTTCGGGTGCAAAGCCGGTTTCAAGCAGGGCCTCGGCCATGGCATCGGCAAAATCGCGGCTCGCAAGATCGGCAGAGGTGATGTTGAGCGAGAGGCGCAGATGCGAGGGCCAGGTGGCCGCGGTGCGCAAGGCTTGCCGCGCGATACTGCGCGAGAGCTGCCCGATATGGTCCGCACGCTCGGCAATCGCGAACAGCGCGGCTGCGCCGATCCGGCCAAGCTCGCCATGCTGCCAGCGCGTCAAGGCCTCTGCCCCCACGATGCGGCCATTGGCACTGGCATATTGCGGTTGATAGAGCACTTCGATCTCGTCCTTGTCGAGCGCCGCGATCAGATCGGCTTCAAGCTGCTGCGCGGGCCGACCGGGAAGCGAAATATCGCCATCGACCCAGCAGAACCGCTCGCCCGGATTGTGCCGCCCGCTTTCGAGCGCCTCGCCCATACGGGACAGCATGCGCTCGGGCGATTCTTCTTCGAGCGCGCGCAGCAAGGCGAGCCTCGGCCATAGCCGGACCGTGCTTTTGCTCGTGATGTCATTGATCGGCTGCGCAATGGCGAGCGCGAGTTCCTCGGCCATCCATTGCCATCGCTCGCGGCTGCACGCCTCATTGACCGCGATGAGGAAGGTGCCGCCGCGAATGCGCGAGACGAGCCAGTCATGTTCGAATTCATCGCGCGCAAATTGCACGATCCGCCCGGCAATCGTTGCCAGTGCCGCATCGCCCGCCTGAGCGCCGTAAGCCAGATTGACCGCGGAGAAGCGTTTCAGCGTAAGCAGCATGGCATGGATGGGCGCGGGCCTCCCAGGGCTGGCGCGCGATTGCCAGCGAGCGATTTCCGCCGCAGCATTATCGGCATCGATCAACCCGGTGAGCGTGTCACGTCCGTCCAAAATCGTCCTTTCCAGCATCCCCCTGGCGCATGGCCGAGATCATGACGCAAATCTCTGCTCTTGCGAAGCGCGTTGCAAATCGGGACGTCGCTCCATAGGAACGCCTTGAGGGGAAAGTTGATGACATCTGATGGAGAGCCCGTGACGAAGCCTGATGGGACACAGCGACTGGCCCTGATCCATTCAGGCAGCGACCGGGCACGCAAGGCTGCGCGCGACTTGTCAGAGAGGATCGCTTTCGCGCCTTTGGAAGAGGCGGATTGCCTAATCGCTCTGGGCGGCGATGGCACCATGCTCGATGCCTTGCACGACATGCTCAAAACCGGGCGTATCATCCCGGTATTCGGGCTGAATCTGGGAACGGTGGGCTTCCTCATGAACCGTTACCATGGCCCCGCCGATGTGCTGGCGCGCGTTGGCGCGGCCAAGCCGCTGACCGTCGCTCCGCTGCGCATGGACGCCACCACACAGGACGGCGCGACACAAAGCTTTTA
>DAIQNS010000274.1:0-2872 GCA_036788315.1 Alteraurantiacibacter sp.
GTCTGGGCCTGCCGCTGGACGCCGACCTGATCGCGCCGCCCCCGTTCCCCGATTGGCGCCAGACCCGGCTGGCGGGCTCGGACCTGATCGAGGCCGCGATCCTGCTGCACGCCGCGGGCGACTGGCAGGAGGCGCGCGAAACAGCGAATTCTGGATGGAACTGCTATGGCCAAGAAAGACGGCAAACGAAATCTGCGCGGGCGCGCGGGACGCATGCAAGGGGGGCGCGGCTCGGGCCGGGCCTCAAAGGGCGCAGTGCGCCTGTGGGGACGCCACGCGGTTCAGGCGGCGCTGATGAACCCGGTGCGCGAGCACATCAAGCTTTGGGCGACGCATGATGCCATCGAGGAACTAGACGGCGAATTGCCGCAGGACTTCCCGCTCGAATATGCAGGACCGGGCGATCTTGACCGTCTCGTTTCGCGCGATTCCCCGCATCAGGGGCTGGTGCTCGATTGCGCGCCATTGGAAGAATTGTATCTCGCAGACGTGCTCGATGCCGATGCGGCGCGGCCCGTGCTGGTGCTTGATCAGGTCACCGATCCGCACAATGTCGGCGCGATCCTGCGCTCCGCTGCCGCCTTCCATGCCGCAGCCATCGTTACCCAGGACCGTCACGCCCCGGCCGAGGGCGGCGCGCTCGCCAAGGCGGCCTCGGGCGCGCTTGAAGTCGTGCCATGGGTGCGCGTGGTCAATCTCGCCCGCGCGCTGGAGGAAATGGCGGAGGCCGGATATTGGCGCATCGGCCTTGCGGGTGAGGCCGAGGCCAGTTTTGCCGAGGCGCTCCCCACTGGCCCGGTTGCGCTGGTGCTCGGCGCAGAAGGCGAAGGCATGCGCCAGAACATCGCCGCGCATTGCGACGCGCTGGCGCGCCTGCCGATCAGTAACCGGATGGAAAGCCTTAACGTGTCAAATGCGGCCGCGATTGCGCTCTATGCCATCGCGACAAGACCCGGAGTTGACTGATGATGCTCAAGACGATTGCCCGCGCTGCCGTTTTGCTCGGCGCAAGCACCGCGCTTTCGGGATGTTTCCTGCAGCCGGGAAGCTTTGATTCCACAATGACCGTGCTCGAGGATGGCCGCTTTACCTTCGTTTATGAAGGCGAAATCGTGCGGGCAGGCATGAACGATCTCGCCGACATGGCAGAGGCGGCCGAAACGCCCGAGCCGTGCAGGAATGAAAGCACCGGCAAGGAGCGGGCATGCACCGCAGCCGACAACGAAGCCCGCGCCGCCGAAAAGGCGCAGGAGCGCGCCATGATGCAGGCAATGATGGGGCAAGCCGATATGTCCAATCCGCAGCAAATGGCGGAATTTGTCGCTATGCTCGAGCGGCAGGCCGGCTGGAATTCGGTGACCGTGGTCGAGGACGGCGTCTTCGAGGTGAGCTTCTCGATCACCAGCCGCCTGGGCCACGATTTCGACTTTCCCACATTCGAGGGCATGCCCATGGGCAGCAGCTTCGTGCAGGCGCGTCTGCGCAACGATGATCGGCTGAAGATCGATGCACCCGGCTTCGGCGGACAGGGCGCGGGCAACCCGATGGGCGGAATGATGGGCGCGATGATGAGCGCGGCACCATCACAGATACCCGATGCCTCCAAGGATAGTGCCCGCGCGCCCTTGCGCCCGATCGAAGGCACCTTCCGGATCATTACCAATGCGCGCATCCTCACCAACAATACCGATGAGGGGCCGCAGCAATCCGCAGGTGGCATGGAAATGCTGAGCTGGACCATTACGCCGGGCAGTACAGTCACTCCTCAGGCGCTTCTGGCGCTCAAGGCGGATCGGTAAGGCTCTTCACGAGAAAGGGCCGCTCCCGGCAATCGGGGCGACCCTCAAACTGCGGCCCTCCGATCGAGGTGCGCCGCCAGTCAACTCTCGTTGTGCTTAGTTCACCGAATCCTTCAGGCCCTTCCCGGCCTTGAACTTTGGCTGGATCGAAGCGGGGATTTTCATCGGCTCGCCAGTGCGCGGATTGCGGCCTTCAGAAGCCTTGCGCTTGGCTACCGAGAATGTACCAAAGCCGACCAGGCGCACTTCGTCGCCTTTCGACAGCGCGCCGGTAATCGTGTCGAACACACCTTCGACAGCCTTGGTCGCGTCGCTGCGCGACAACCCGCTTGCTTCCGCCACTGCACCGATCAATTCATTTTTGTTCATGGTCTTGAGGCCCCTCATGATTTTTTGCAGGCCAATCGGACATTGACTCGCGAAGCGGCAAATTGAGCGATTTTTTGCCCGCATGTCAAAGGTAAAGCCGCCAAGGCGAAGCCATTTTGAGGGTTAATTGCAGCTTTGCCAAACAATTACCCGGGCAGACGGCCCCCGCAACGCCCACTTGCACGGAATTTGAAAGGCAGGAGCGGTATCCGTTGCACCGCCCCGGTCCTCAAAAAGATCAATGCGCTGTGCTTGGCAACACAGTTCCGGGGCCGGAAATTTGTGGCTGGCTGGCGATATCATCGGCCTCGGTCCACTCGATCGGTGCCGGCAGGGCGGTCAGCGCAAGCTGGATCACCTGATCGACATGCGCAACAGGAATGATCTTAAGTCCCTGCTTCACATTATTGGGAATCTCAGCCAGATCCTTTTCGTTCTCCTCGGGGATTAGCACGGTGGTGATCCCGCCGCGCAGTGCCGCCAGCAGCTTTTCCTTGAGCCCGCCAATGGGCAGCACGCGGCCGCGCAAGGTGACCTCGCCCGTCATGGCGACATCGGGCCGCACGGTAATTCCCGTCAGCGTCGAGATTATCGAGGTGACCATGCCGATCCCCGCACTCGGGCCGTCCTTGGGAACCGCGCCTTCGGGCAGGTGGATATGGATGTTCTTGCGCTGGAACAGGCTTGGCTTGATGCCGTAGGCA
>DAIQNS010000275.1:0-1981 GCA_036788315.1 Alteraurantiacibacter sp.
CGCCGTTCTTCTACGCCGGCACGAGCCTGCTGTCGCGCTGGACCGGCCTCAAGGTGGATGGCGGGATGGCGGCAAATGACTGGATGGTGCAGGACATTGCCGACCTGCTCGATCTCACCGTGACACGGCCCGATTTTGTCGAAACGACTGCGCTTGGCGCGGCGATGCTCGCAAGTGTGGGGTGCGGCTGGCACGCTTCCTTGCCCGACGCGGCAATGGCCATGATCGGCAAGACGACGTGCTTCCTTCCGCAGATGGACGCCGATGTGCGCGCCGCGCGGATTGCGCAGTGGGATGACGCAATCGCCAGAAGCTAGCGCGCAGCGCTAGCGGCGCATCGCCAGGCGCATCCCGAGCCGTTCGCGCAGCCGGTGTACCGCGCTCGGTTCCATCGCGAAATGGTCGCGCCAAGCGCGGTCGAGCCGCGTGATCCGTGCATGCAGCGCCCGCGCGCGGCGCACGATATCCTGAACGTGTGCGGGCAGGAGCAGCAACTCTTCGGCTGTGATGTCCGTTTGCGCGGGGGGCAAACGCCCATGGCGACGAAGCTGGAACTCGCTCATCTCGCCGGTCAGATAGCTGCGGTGATTGAGCAGCCAAGCCAGCGAATGCATCAGCAAGGTCGTCGTGCGCAAGGCTTCACACGAAAGGACCATGCGCGCAGGCGAGACATTTTCGGTATAGGTTTCATCGCTTTGCAACAAGGACATCTTGTCGAAGATAAGGTGCGCCTCTTCTGCGACGAGCAAGGCTTCGTCGTACAGCGATTCGACTATTGTGGAAGTTATCGATGCAGGGGCTGGCATAAGACCTGTTTGGCTAGGCGCTGATCGCTCGCGACGCCAGAGCGGTCTGGTTAATTTCCCGTATCTTTCTCACCCTGTCCCGAAGGGATACGGCCATGGCCCGTGCTCAGGCGATAATGTCGGGTGTGAGATAATCTTCCAGATGCGCCATCTGATCCTTGAGGCGCAGTTTGCGCTTTTTCAGCCGCGCTACTTGCATCTGGTCGGGGCCACCGGAACACGACAGGGCGGCAATCGCGGCATCGAGATCACGATGCTCGATCCTGAGCGCGGCAAGGCGCTTGCGCATTTCCTCTTCGGTCATGTCCCTCCTGATCCTGTGGCTCATCCAGCGGCCAGTGCCTTGGCCAAAATTTCTTGCTGATGCCAGCTTGCGATCGTTCATTGCGCGATTCATCGTGTAAGGCCACCATTATGTCGCCTTACGCAATTGCCCAGGAGCGAAAGTTATGTTCTCTTAAAAATTGCGCGGCGATAGTCGCTTTGGCGAGTCGTCGCGGAGCCCACTACGGGCCGAGCCCTCTCGGCCATCGCTATAGGAGCACGCAGATGGAATCCATGCATGTTAGCGCCCTTTCCACCAAGCATCAGGGACTTGAGCAGAAGCTCAAGGAAGAACTCAAACGACCGGCTCCCGATACTGCGAAAATCCAGATGCTCAAAAAAATGAAACTGCGCATCAAGGAAGAGCTGGCCCACATCTAGCTGCCGGTTTTGCGAGGCGCAGGATTGTCGCTCCGGGTGCTTGCCGCGCACAACGCGCGGTTCGGCTTTATTCCCTGCAAGAATAGCGGCAATCCCGCCTCGCTCAAGATTTGCAAACGCCCTCGCGTGCTATAGGCGGGATATCTATGCCAACCGCCTCTTCATCAGCACGCACAATCCTGACCAGCCTGCATGAGGTCATGGCTGCGCGCACCCATGCGCAAGCCAAGCTCAATCAGGTTGTGGAAACGATTGGCGAAGCGCTCGATAGCGAGGTGTGCTCGATCTATCTGCTGCGCGGCGGGATGCTCGAATTGTTTGCGACCCGCGGCCTCAATCAGGCGGCGGTCCATGTCACGCGGCTGGGCGTGGGCGAGGGGCTGACGGGCACGATTGCGCAGAACATCGAGACGCTGAACCTCGATGAAGCGGCGACGCATCCCGAATTCCAGTATCGCCCCGAAACCGGC
>DAIQNS010000275.1:1991-2867 GCA_036788315.1 Alteraurantiacibacter sp.
AGAGAAATTCCACAGCTTTGCCGGTGTGCCGATTGTCCGGCGCGAGCGGGCGGTAGGCGTGCTCACCGTGCAGCATGTCGATCCGCATCGCTACGAAGAGGTCGAGATCGAGGCGCTGCAGACAGTGGCCATGGTGCTTGCCGAGCTGATCCACAATGCCGAACTGGTCGATGCCGAAGAGCTTGACCGCCTGCCCGAAGCGCAGTCGGGCCAGCTCATCATTCGCGGCATGGAACTGGTGAAAGGTCTGGCCAGAGGAGTCGCCGTTTTTCATCAGCCGCGCATCCAGATAGAGCAGACCGTGGCCGAGGATATCGAGGCTGAACGCCAACGGGTTTATCTCGCCTTCGACCGCATGCGCGCGCAGATCGACCAGATGACCGGGCAAGCCGACTTCGGCATGGGCGGCGAACATGAACAGGTGCTCGAGACCTACAAGATGTTCGCCTATGACGAGGGCTGGTCGCGCCGTATCAACGAGGCAATCGATTCCGGCCTCACCGCAGAAGCTGCGATCGAACGCGTGCAGCAGCGCACGCGCATGCGCATGCGGCAGATTTCCGACCCGCTGCTGGCGGACCGGATGCACGATCTGGAAGATCTGTCCAACCGCCTGATCCGGATCGTTTCGGGCCAATTGGGCACAGCGGCGCAAACCGGCCTGCGCGAGGATTCGATCCTGCTCGCCAAGAACCTCGGGCCTGCCGAATTGCTCGAATATGACAAGCGGCGCCTGAAAGGCGTGGTGCTCGAGGAAGGGTCGGCCACAGCACATGTTGTGATCGTGGCGCGCGCGATGGGCATTCCGGTGGTGGGCCGGGTGCGCAATGCGCGCGGGCTGGTGCGCGACGGTGATCTGGTGCTGCTCGATGGTGA
>DAIQNS010000276.1:0-744 GCA_036788315.1 Alteraurantiacibacter sp.
ATCCCCACGCGGCGCAAGAGGCCGTTGAAAGCGCGCGCATCGGCTTCCTCATAGCTCCAGTTGGAGCGCCAGGTGATCGACAGTGAGATCGAGGGCTGCGGCCCATTGCGTACGAAATGCGGCGCCATCACCGGGAGATAGACCGCCTCGCCAGCAAGCAGTGTGATATGCGCTGACTGGCCGGTAAATGCCTCGTCATAAGCCAATTCGCGCCCGCCGCCGGTGTGATAGCTCTCGTGCAGCTCATCGGGCGCAAAGCGCGCATCACCAGCGGGGTAGATGCCGAGCTCCTTGGTCCCTGCCAATTGCAGCAGGATATTGTGCTCAGGATCGAAGTGATAGGGTGTGACGGCACGGGGGCTGGAAATGAAGATATAGCCCTGCGGATGATGGATGGCGCCGGTCGCCGCGCGAATCTGGTCGCGCAGTTCGGCAATCAAGCCGTGCAGCAAGGTAGCATAGGGGCTATGCTGTTCGACATTCTTGAGCACGGCCCAACTGTTGGTGCGCGCGATGTTGCGGATGGTTTCGCCAATGGGGATGCCGGTTGGCGCGGGCTTGCCGTTCAGGCCAATGGGCACATCGCCACGGTTGTATTCAACGCTGGCGAGCGGCAGCGCTTCGGCCAGCGCGGCGAGCGCGTCGACTTGCAGCAGCGGATGATGGTCGATCCCGTGGCGCAGCTTGATCGGCTTTTCGGGATAGGCAGCAGCAAAGCGGGCGCGGGTGTCCTGGTTGAAGCGG
>DAIQNS010000276.1:754-2863 GCA_036788315.1 Alteraurantiacibacter sp.
TGTCCGCATCGAACACCGCGATTTCGCCGATCGGGACGCCCTTCAGCCGTGCGCCGCCAAGCGTCATGCAAGCCCGTCAGGCGAAGCGCCTGTCTCCAATCGGGCAAGCGCGGAAAAAGCGGCGCGGCGCACCGGTCCGCCTACGGCAATCGAATGGCGGGCAATCTCGCGGCGTTCGCACCACAGGTGGTCGATCATCGGATGATCCGGCGCCGCGCAGCTGTCCACCCAGTCGACATCCTCCCGTTCGAGCATGGCGAGATTCTCGAGTTGCAACAGCACGCCTGGTGAAAAGCGCGCGTAATCTTCATCAAATGCAGTCTTGAAGGAATAGGCCCCTGGCGTTGTCAGGAAACTTGCCAGCATGGCAATCGGCTTGCCATCAAGGCGCAGGCTCAGCCGTTCCAGTTTTCCGCGCCGTGCTGCGCCGCCAAGCGCATCGCTGAACAGGTCGGCAGTGCGGGTGTCACAGGCAAGCGCTGAGCCTGCAGCGCCTTTCCAGCCGCGCTCTTCCAGCGTGAGAAACGCGCTGACCCAGCTCTGCACACCCAATGCACTGGTGTCGCGCTCGATCGTCACTTTGCCCAGTTCCTCGAGCCGGCGACGCTGGCGGCGAAGTTCCTTGCGTTTCTTCGGCGATAGCGCGTCTGTCAGATAGGCTTGCGGTGTCTTGGCCGAAGCGAGCAGGGCGCGCTCCTCGCGCATCACGATCTTGCTCTGTCGGTTCTGCGAAGCGAGTTCGGCGATCAGTGCTTCATGCAGCGGACCCTTGCCCGCGACATGCGCGAGATGCAGGAACATCGCCATGCGGTCGGCCTTGTCGCTCCAGCGCAAAAGCTCGCGCCAGAACAGTCTTTCAAATCCGCGCGCGACGAGCGGCTGACCCAGGAAGCAATTGGCATGCGCCCAGTTGCGCCAGTGCGGGATGGGCCTGCCGTAATATCCCTTCTCGCGCACGACCGGCATCAGACCGGCAAATTGGCCACCCACTTCGAGGACCAGCAGACGGACCTGACACAAGCGGTCGAACGCGGTCAGCGAGGGGAGCAGAAACCAGCTTTCGTAGAAGGGGTTGGGCTCCACCGCCCATTGCGCCAGCGCATCCCACGCTGCGATTGTCGTCCTGTGATCGAAATCGCGCCAGGTCTTGGCGACGATCCGCGCAGCCGGGATTGCTGCGCGACCGGACCCGATGCCCGCAGCAATTCCGCCAGTCTTTTCGCCACCAATTGACGCACCGGGAAGCATGATGTTGGCATGCCGATCGAGGGGCAAAACGGGGGACAAGAGCGAGGGTTAACCTTTCATCGGAATGCGGACCTGCATTTGCACAGCTCTGCCTAGGCCATGGCGGCCAAGGAAGGCTTAAACGAGAAGGTAAACGCAATTGTGCCCGGCAATCCTTAACGCCAACTTGCGTAAAGGCACCGGGCACCATCAAATGAGGCGAAAAGGGCGGACGTTCCGCCGTTTGAATTGCCTGTCAGTGAGCGAGGGCTGCCAGCAGCAACAGCGCGACGATGTTGGTGATCTTGATCATCGGGTTAACCGCCGGGCCGGCGGTATCCTTGTAGGGATCGCCCACGGTATCGCCGGTGACAGCGGCCTTGTGCGCTTCGGAGCCCTTGCCGCCGTGGTTGCCATCCTCGATATATTTCTTGGCATTGTCCCACGCGCCGCCGCCTGCCGTCATCGACAGCGCGACGAACAGGCCGCTGACGATCACGCCCAGCAGCAAAGCGCCAAGCGCCGCAAAGCCGCTGGCGGGGCCGCCGATCCACGAAATCACGAAGAACACGACAATCGGCGCGAGCACCGGGAGCAGTGAGGGCACGATCATTTCCTTGATCGCCGCCTTGGTAACAAGATCCACCGTTCGGGCATAGTTCGGGCGGCTGGTTCCCGCCATGATGCCCGGATCGGCGGCGAATTGCTCGCGCACGTCCTTCACCACATCGCCCGCAGCGCGGCCCACCGCGGTCATGCCCATCGCTCCGAAGAGGTAGGGCAGGAGCGCGCCGAGCAGCAGACCGACGATCACATAGGGGTTCTCAAGGCTGAAATCGACCGCCGCGCGTCCGTCGACCGTCTCAAGGCCAAGCTGGTCGG
>DAIQNS010000277.1:0-2855 GCA_036788315.1 Alteraurantiacibacter sp.
CCCGCTGCATTTCCAGGCCGAGTTCACCAAGTTCACCTCGCCCGAGTTCCGCGATTATTCGGACTATGGAATGGAGTGAGGCGAGCAATGGCTAGTCTTGCGCGCGCGCGCCGCAATTCCTTGACTTTTGCGCCCACGCACCCTAGCTGACGTGCTTTCCGCCACACCAGACAATTGGAGTGCTCATGGCACGCGTTACTGTCGAAGATTGCATCGACAAGATCCCCAACCGTTTCGACCTCGTTCTGCTGGCAGCTCAGCGGGCGCGGGAAATTTCCGGCGGGGCGGAACTGACTATCGACCGGGACCGTGACAAGAATCCCGTTGTCGCCTTGCGCGAAGTGGCCGAGCAGACGGTCAAGCCCAAGCATCTGCACGAATCGCTGGTGCAATCGATGCAGCAGATCCTGCCCGATGAAGAAGACGAAGCCGATGATATCGGCTCGCTGAGCCAGTCGGCCGAAGCCATGCGCCTGTCGGCTGCCGCGCCCACCCGTTCGACCTCGATCGGCGGCGATTACGAAGGATAAGCGGCGCTGCCACGGCCATGCGCGCGCTAAACCGAGCGGCCGGATTACAAGTGACCGATGGAACAAGGGCGGCCCCAGGGTCGCCCTTTTCGTTTGCGCCCCGCATGTGCGCTGCCATCTTCGCACTTAAGGCCACCTTGTGACCCGTTGCGAAACGGCCTTGAATGCCGTCACAAAAATGCAACATAGAACTTATGACATGACAATGTGAGGGAGCGGGTGCCAAGTGGCAGTCATTGCGATTTACAGTGTGAAAGGCGGGGTGGGAAAAACCACCATCGCGGCAAATCTTGCGTGGTTTTCCGCGCAGGTTTCGCGCCGCAAGACCTTGCTGTGGGATCTGGATGCAGCCGGGGGCGCGGGCTTCCTTTACGGCGTGGGGCCGAGGAAGAAGGCGCAGGCCGATGGGCTGTTCGGCCGCGACGTCTTGCCCGAGGATCTGATCCGCAAAACCGCATTCGACCGCTTGCACCTGCTGCCCGCCGATGAAAGCCTGCGTGATCTCGACGGGATGCTCGCGCGCATCGGCAAGAAAAAGCGCCTCGCCAAGACCGCTGCGAGCCTTGGCCGCAAATATGAGCGGATCATTCTTGATTGTCCGCCTGTGCTCAACGAACTCAGCGCGCAGATAGTGCGCGCGGCGGATTGCGTGATCGTGCCGCTGCCGCCCTCGCCGCTGTCAAAACGCGCCTTTGAACTGGTGACCAATGAGATCAAGCAGCACACACAAGTGCATCCGCCAATCCTCCCGGTGCTTTCCATGCTTGATCTGCGGCGCAATCTGCACCGCGAGGCGGCAAAGGAGCACACAGGTTGGCCGATCATCCCGCTGGCAAGCGCGGTGGAGCAATGCGCTGTGCGGCAGCAGCCGGTAGGCGTGTTCGCCCCGCTCAGCCCCGCGACGCGCGGTTTTCGTCAACTATGGACCGCGATCGAGCGAAAGCTCGCCGAAGGCAAGGATGGCTGAGAGCGCTTGCCAATAGCGCCGGTGAGCCGGGCTTACGCGCCTTGCGGCGCTTCTCCCGGACCGCCAAAGCGCTTGCCCGCCTTGGGCACCGAGGAACCATGCGAAGGCACGGAAATCGCTGGCCCACTGGGCTGATCGGGCCGGTCGATCTTGCCGTCTTGAAGCAGCAAGCGGATTTCTTCGCCAGTCAGCGTCTCATATTCCAGCAAGGCCTGCGCAAGCAGGTGCAACTGGTCCTCATGCTCAGTCAAGAGTTCGGTCGCGCGCTTGTGCGACCCTTCGACGAGCGCGCGGATTTCGGCATCGATCAGCCTGTTGGTATCGGTGCTCGACATCGTACGCACGGTCTGCCCCATGCCCAGATAGCCTTCCTGGCTCTGCTCGTACTGCAAGGGGCCAAGCTTGTCCGACATGCCCCATTTGGTCACCATGTTGCGTGCCAGATCGGTCGCATACTGGATATCCGACGAGGCACCGGAAGATACCTTGTCGTGCCCGAAGATGATTTCTTCGGCCACGCGTCCGCCCATCGAGACAGCCAGGTTCGCGTGCATCTTGTCGCGGTGATAGGAGTAATTGTCGCGCTCGGGCAAGCGCATCACCATGCCAAGCGCGCGCCCGCGCGGAATGATCGTGGCCTTGTGGATGGGGTCGGATGCTTCTTCGTGCACTGCGACGATGGCGTGGCCGGCCTCGTGATAGGCGGTCATCTTCTTCTCGTCGTCGGTCATCACCATGGACTTCCTCTCGGTGCCCATCATGACCTTGTCCTTGGCGTCCTCGAACTCCTGCATGGCAACGAGCCGCTTGTTGCGCCGCGCTGCCAGCAAGGCCGCCTCATTCACAAGATTGGCAAGGTCTGCGCCGGAGAAGCCGGGCGTCCCGCGTGCGATAGTGCGCGGGTTCACATCAGGCGCAAGCGGCACCTTCTTCATGTGCACCGCAAGGATTTTCTCGCGCCCGTCGATATCGGGGATCGGCACCACAACCTGCCGGTCGAACCGGCCCGGGCGCAGCAGCGCGGGGTCAAGCACATCGGGGCGGTTAGTGGCCGCCATGACGATGACGCTCTCATTTTGGTCGAAGCCGTCCATTTCCGCCAACATCTGATTCAGGGTTTGTTCACGTTCATCATGCCCACCCCCCAGGCCAGCACCACGCTGACGGCCTACCGCGTCGATTTCATCAATGAAGACAATGCTCGGAGAGTTATCCTTCGCACGCTTGAAAAGATCACGCACACGCGAAGCACCCACACCCACAAACATTTCCACAAATTCTGACGCGGCAATGCTGAAGAAGGAAACATTCGCCTCCCCCGCAACAGCACGCGCCATCAGGGTTTTACCCGTTCCAGG
>DAIQNS010000278.1:0-2853 GCA_036788315.1 Alteraurantiacibacter sp.
GGTCGCCCAGATCCAGCTGAACATCAGGAAGAAGACGAAGGTCTTGAGCAAAATCCATACGATCCCAGGCACGGCATAAAGCGGCGCCCAGTCGAACGGCGGCAGCCAGCCGCCCCAGAACAGGATCGCGTTGAGCATGCACATCAGGAGGATGTTGGCGTATTCGCCCAGCCAGAACAGCGCGAAGCTCATCGAGGAATATTCGGTCTGAAAACCGGCAACAAGCTCGCTCTCCGCCTCGGTCAGATCGAAAGGCGCGCGCGCCGTTTCTGCCAATGCCGAAATGAAGAACATCACCCACAGGGGGAAGATCAGCGGATTGAACACATAGGCGTTGATCACGCCAAAGCCGTGCCCGCGCTGCGCCTCGATAATGCCGTTCATGTTGAACGTGCCCGCCCACAGCACCACGCAAACGAGGATGAAGCCGATCGAGACTTCATAGGAAATCATCTGCGCAGCAGCGCGCATCGCGCTGAAAAACGGGTATTTCGAGTTCGAGGCCCAGCCCGAGATCACCACGCCGTAAACCCCGAGCGAGCTGATCGCGAGGACATAGAGCAGGCCGACATTGATGTCCGAGAGCACCAGCGTCTCGCTGAAAGGCATCACCGCCCAAGCCGCGAGCGCGACGGTGAACATGACGATCGGCGCGATCAGGAACAGGCCCTTGTTCGCCGCGCTTGGCACAATCGTCTCTTGCAGGAAGACCTTGAGACCATCGGCAAAGCTTTGCAGCAGACCAAACGGCCCGACCACATTGGGCCCGCGCCGCATCATCACCGCGCCGAGCACCTTGCGGTCGACATAAATGACCATGGCCACAGCCAGCATCAGCGGCAGCGCGATCAGCAGAATGCCCGAAATGGTCGCGGCAAACCACGCCCACTCGTAATTCATGCCGAGGGATTGGAAAAAGGCTGTCATCAGTCGCACCCTCCATCGGCGCCGAAGTCGGAACCGCCGGAGCCGGACGATCCATGCACATCGGTGCCGCTGGCTCCCGCATCGTGGCCACGGCGGCTGCGCGGCTGCCTGATCTGGCTGTTCCTCGACAACAGGTAGATCATGCCGACGCAGCTCGCACCGGCGAGTATGGAGAGGAAAGCGATCATTCCGCCGCCTCCTTGACGTCCGCCCCGTGAAGCAGTTCGTCCGAGCATTGCTGCATCACCGGGCTGGCCCTTGCAATCGGGTTGGTGAGGTAGAAATCCTTGATCGGATAGGCTTCGAGCCTGCCGGGAGCCGCGCTTTCCACCTTCTTGGGGAGCGGTCCGAAATCGGCCCGGCCTTCAATTCCCAGCGCAGGCACCTCGGCAACCATCGCGGCGCGCAATTCGCCGAAGCTGTCAAAGCCCACGCTGACGCCCAGCGCATCGGCCAGAGCGCGCAGGATCGTCCAATCCTCGCGCGCCTCGCCCGGCGCAAATACCGCCTTGTCGGACAATTGCACCCGGCCCTCTGTATTCACATAAGTGCCTGCCTTCTCGGTGAAAGCAGCAGCGGGCAGGATCACATCAGCCACATGCGCGCCCTTGTCGCCGTGATGGCCGATATAGACCTTGAGCGCATTGGGGAACTGGGCGAAGTCCGCCTCGTCCGCGCCCAGCGCCAGCAGCACCTTGGGCGATGCCGCGGCAATATCCGCCAGCCCGCCCTTTTGCGCGAAGCCGAGCATCAGCGCGCCCATACGCGAAGCGGCAAGATGCAGGACGTTGAAGCCGTTCCACTCGCCGGTAACAGCGCCGATCTTGTGCGCCAGCTTCAGAGCCGCGCCGTGCGCGCCAACCGCCAGAGCGCCGCTGCCCAGGATGATCGCGGGCCTCGCGGCGGCTTCGAGCGCCTGTGTCACGTGATCTGGCAATTTGTTCAGAACTGTGAGATCATCGCCAAGGAACTCGGCGGGATAGGTTGTCTCCCACGCGGGCCCGGCGACAAACACCTTCGCCCCGCGCTTGACCGCCTTGCGAATGCGTACATTCACCAGCGCGGCTTCCCAGCGCAAATTGCTGCCGACAATGAGGATCGCGTCCGCTTCCTCGATGCCGGAAAAGCCCGAGTTGAAATTGACCGCGGCAAGGTTCGAACAATCGTAGCTCATGCCCGTCTGGCGGCTTTCGATCAGGTCCGATCCACTGGCCTTGAGCAAGGCCTTGGCGGCGAACATCGTTTCACAATCGACCAGGTCGCCTGCAATCGCGGCCAAGCTCGCGCCCGGTTTGGCCTTGGCGATGGTCTTGAACGCATCGTCCCAGCTTGCTTCGACCAGCCTGCCGCCCTTGCGCAGAAACACCTTGTCGAGCCGCCGCTTGGTCAGGCCATCGACCTGGTAGCGCGCCTTGTCCGAAAGCCATTCCTCGTTCACATCGTCATTGATGCGCGGCAAAACGCGTATGACTTCGCGGCCCCGGCTATCAATGCGGATATTCGCGCCGACTGCATCAGATACATCGATGCCAAGCGTCTTCTTCAATTCCCACGGGCGCGCTTCGAAAGCATACGGTCGCGAGGTCAAAGCGCCCACCGGGCACAGATCGATCACATTGGCGGACAGCTCATGCTCGGCGGCCTGTTCAAGATAGGTCGTGATCTGCATATCCTCGCCGCGATAGAGCGCGCCGATCTCATCGACGCCCGCGATTTCCTCGGAAAAGCGGACGCAGCGCGTGCAGTGAATGCAGCGCGTCATCGCGGTCTTGATCAGTGGACCCATGTATTTCTCGGTCACCGCGCGCTTGTTCTCATGATAGCGCGAACCGCCGCGCCCATAGGCCATCGCCTGATCTTGAAGGTCGCATTCGCCGCCCTGATCGCAAATCGGGCAATCGAGCGGGTGGTTGATGAGCAGAAACT
>DAIQNS010000279.1:0-2846 GCA_036788315.1 Alteraurantiacibacter sp.
AATCAGAACCGCGCAGGCAAGGGAATCCCCTCCGAGTCAGAACGTGGGGAAAACACTCTAGATAACGTAAACTTGGCTTTGTTCGTCGACTGTCTGCTTCCGCCAAATGAAACGACGGCAGGGGATGACTTAAACGGGGTCGCTTCCCGAAAGGCAGCTTTTATCTCGAAAAGGGGATTAGCTGCCGGTCCGTGCAGGGGGAACGAACGGTCAAGCCTCAAGGTCTTGACCAAGCTGGCGGATCACGTCCCGCAATAACTGAGCGTCCGCCGACCGGGCACCGTGACGCCAAGCGTTACGGTTACCCTTCGGCGCGCCGCTGCCTTTGCCCCCGTGCATCCGGCACCGCACCTTCCCCTTCACCGCCGGGGCTTGGCATGGCCTGCCCGATCGGGTCTGGGCGAGACAGCGCGGGGCTCTCGCCAGCCGCTCCGGTTGCATGGGGTTGTTTGACTGATTTTCCATTTTCCTTGACCCCTGTGTGCTGGTGGAATTGATCGGCAACAACGGCTTGCCCGCCTTCATTGACGTGAACGTGCTTCACGGTCTGTTCGCGCGGCTGGTGAAGCTTCGCCAACGCCTCCAGTGTCGCGCGGCAATTGGCCTGCGCCTTCAATGCTAGCCGCATGTAGCGCTCGCTCGCATCAAGATACTCGCCCATATTGGCAGCGGATCGGCGCGCCAATTCCGTGAACATTGTGTCGAGCGTTACCGCCTGCGCAGCGAGAATGTCGCTGGCTAATGATTTGTCGCCATTTCTACCCTTGGCCATCGCATCCCCGATTACCCCTGTGCTGGCGGTGATGGGCAATTCGTGATTCTGCCCGAACAGACTCGAAGCGTAGCTAGTGCCGATCGCAGCATGCCGTGGCCCCGGCCCCAACGCGAGCCGCGCAAGGGTTGCATCTTGTGCTTCGCCGTCTTCGCCCTTCACCTCCAATACATTGGTGCTCTTCGCCTTACCGCCGCCCTTTTTCGCCTTAGCCATTTCATTGGTCCTTCTAGTTCCCGGCTGCCATGCAAGGCTCCGGATCATGCTAAAGTGCTCCTCCCCTGCGACAGCCGCGACAATTGCGACATAGATCGGACCAGCTGTCCGAATGTCGCGAATGTCGCAGCTGTTGCAGCGGGTTGGGATTTCATCAGGCTACGCTGCCGCGCGGTCTTACGATGCGCCACGCCTCTTTGCGGCTGGAGCCGCGCACTACTGTTCCGGGGTCGAGCCGAACAAGCCAGCCATGCGCCTCAAGCTGTGCAAGGGCAGCCTTGGCTTTGGGGCTCTCACGCAAGGCGTTAGGGCCCCGGTTTTGCACATCGCGCACCAGCACCTCTGGTTCGTGCCAGTGCTCGAACAGCCAGCGGCGAAGCTGTTCGGCGCGGTCAATCTCTGCTGACACGTTGGCAACTTCGGACAGCCGCTTCGCTTCCAATAGATAGAAGCGCGCCAGATCGATTGCGCTGGCCATGTCGGCTGCTTCCACTTGCCGCGCGTCCAGATCGCGCCACAGTGTCAGCACCCCAGCGAGGCGTGCCGCCTGTTCGGCAGACTTGGACGCGGTGCCGGTCAAGTTCGCCATGTCGCCCCCGTAGGTTTGCGAGCGCTCTACGCTATCATGATAGTGCACCAGCAGTTCCCGCGCGTCTGCGCTCAAGGGAAGGCAGCGCAGATCAAGCTCGCCAGTTTCGGGATCGATCGGCATGGGGGCTTTCAGAATCTCCCCCAGCCGCCTTTCGAAGCTGGCCAACGCGGGCGCGCTTGCCTTCGCGTTGGCATGCAGGCGGGTGCCGATTGTGCTCGGCGGTTCGCACATCAGGAAGCGAGGGATAAAGCCTGTGTCCGCCGCCAGCGGATCGGCCATAAATGCCCGAGCCACGGTTGGCTGCACCATCAAATGAATGGCCAACCGCCTCCCATAAAGCGACTGGTGCCCGTCCCCTGCGCGAGTGCGCTTGATCGCATGACCATCCCAAAGGGCATTGAAGGCTGCGAGCGTCTTTTGCCGGTTCTCGCTATTCATGGCATGCCCGCCGAGAAACTGCCCGCCTTCATCCGAAAACAGGCCTAGGCTCGGCTGGCCCTCGGCAAACAACTTTGTCAGACCTTCGAAGGTCGGTTCGCTTACGATGCGGTCAACAAGCGCGGGCGGCTGAGGCTCAGGTCCAAGGGCGCGCAAATCGGCCTCGGCAGCCATCCGATCGCCCTTTTTACGGCTTCCGGAAACTATGCCGTCATAATTCGCTTTCCAGATCGAATGCCGCCGTTTCCAATCGTCCCGGTCGGCCCGGTGCTGGATTGCATCCTCGCGCTCGCGCGCTCGTATTGCACCAAGAAAGGGTCGATCGCACGCGGATTTGCGCTCACCCGATTTTGCGATTGTCAGGGCGTAAAGCGCAACGGGCCGCGCACCTGCCAGTGTTTCCACATCGGCAAAGCCCTGCACCGCTAACGAGGCCACAGCCAGGGCGGATTGCGCGGGGATAGCGACAGGGGCCAGCGTCATGCCCTGCACCGCCTCCACCGCCGAACGAAGCGGCCCAAGCGCGGCGACGGGATAGGGCGAGCCGGGGGGAATATCCCGCACCAGCGGTTGCGGCCCCTCGGCTTCAAAGGGGGTTTCGACAAGGTGAGGTTGCGCGTTCATGCAGCCACCGCCTTCCCGGTCAAAACGTCATTGAAATCGGCACCAGCGCCGGGATCGATCAGCGACACGCGCCAGCCGAGCGCATGCGCCCGATTAGCCAGCGCGTGCGCCGCCGCGCGCCCAGGCTGGTCGACGATACCCGCGGTGCGCGATGGCGAACTGCATGAAATCAAGAGTCCCATCATTCTGCAGCCGGGGCCGGCG
>DAIQNS010000280.1:0-2829 GCA_036788315.1 Alteraurantiacibacter sp.
AAGCTGGCGAGGAAAGGCATCAGCAGCCAGCCCGAGACGCTCCAGCCGAAGCCATAGGCAGATGTGAGCACGGTCGGGCCGGTATCGAGGCGGCCGTAGATGTACATGCGCTTCAGCTGCTCCGAACCGTAGCGGCTGAACTCGCTCGTGCGGCTCGCCGCAACGCGCTCCATCGCGCGCAGACATTTGTCGCTCATCGTGCCGCCGCCGATAGGATCGAAGCCGATGAAAGCTTCGGTTTCGCCGATCGCCTCGGCCAGATCGCCAATGAAGTCCTCCGCCGAGGAATTGACGACATGCGTAGCCCCTTGATCGCGCAGCAGCTCGGCCTGTTCTTCGCGGCGCACGATGTTGACAAGGCCGAGCCCATCCTCCTGGCAAATGCGATTGAGCATCTGGCCAAGGCTCGAGGCAGCGGCGAGATGGAGAAGCGCCTTGCCGCCATCGCGCCGGGTCGTCTCGGCAAAGCCGAGCGCGGTCATCGGATTGACAAAAGAGGCCGCGCCCGCCTCGCTCGAATGCTCGCCCAAGGGCAGGCACATCATCGCATCGGCCAGCGCATACTGGCTGAAGGCATGGCCCGGCACACAGGCTACCCGCTGCCCCAGCAGCGATTGCGCCATGGCCCCGTCGCCTGCCGCAATTACTTCGCCTGCGCCCTCGTTGCCGATATCCATGCGCTGCCCATGGCGCACCTGCTGCGCGGCCGCATAGGCGGGTTGGACCGGCGCGACGATCTTGCCGGGCGAATATGTGGCCTGTTCAAGATCGGCGGCCATGGTCATCAGAAACAGATCCGAGGGGTTGATCGGGGCCGCTTCCATCCGCACCAGCACCTGATTGCCAGTGGGCGTGGGCCATTCGCGCTCGATCACCTCGATGGTGACGGTATTGTCGCCATTGAGCGTCGCTACTGTCTGCTTGCCGGTGGTGGTCATCTTTCCTGCTCCTCCTCGGGGTAGTGGGCCTTCAGGAAATACAAACCCTCGGGCGGTGCGTTAAGGCCCAGCGCGGCGCGATCTTTTTTTGCCAGCGCCGCTGCCACCTGCTCACCGCGCCATTGGCCAAGCCCGACGAGCGCCAATGTGCCGACCATCGAGCGCACCTGATGATGCAGGAAACTGCGCGCGGCGGCGTGGATGATGACATGATCGCCCTCGCGCCGCACATCGAGCCGGTCGAGCGTCTTGACCGGATCGGCGGACTGGCAATGCGCGGAGCGAAAGGTGGTGAAATCATGCCGCCCGACGAGTGCGCGCGCGGCGGCGTGCATGGCCTCTGCATCGAGCGGGCGTGCGACATGCCAGGCGCGCCCCTTTTCGAGCGTCAGCGGCGCGCGGCGATTGATGATGCGATATTCATATTCGCGCCCGGTGCACGAAAAGCGCGCGTGCCAGTCGCCGGGCTTTTCCTCGCAGGCGATAATCGCGACAGGATCGGGCCTGAGATGCGCGTTGAGTGCGGCCATCAGCCGAAAGGGCGCGAAGGGCTTGGCGATGTCGAGATGGCTGCGCATGGCCAGCGCATGCACTCCGCTGTCGGTTCGCCCGGCGCTCAGCAGGGCAGCATCCTCGCCGGTGACGCCCTTTGCCGCCCGTTCGACGCTTTGCTGCACGCTGGGGCCATGCGGCTGGCGTTGCAGGCCCATGAAAGGCGTGCCGTCAAACTCGATAGTGAGCGCAAAGCGAGTCATTGCAGGCAGGTGCCCCGTGCCACGGCGCGCCCGCGCAGGAAGTCTTCGAGCGCCATGACCGGCTTGCCCGCCGGTTGCAGCAGCGCGGGCCGCAAGGCGCCTTGCCCGCAAGCGACGGTCAGCCGGTCATCAAGCACTTCGCCGGGCCGGCCTGCCGCCTCGATCATCTGCGCTTTCAATAGTTTCACCCGTTCCCCGCCAATGTCGCACCAGCTGCCGGGGAAGGGCGCAAAGGCCCGCACTTCGCGTTCGAGCTGCGCGGCTGGCTTGGCGAAATCGAGGCGTGCTTCGGCCTTGTCGATCTTGGCGGCATGGGTGGCCAGCGCATCGTCCTGCGGCTCGGCCTTGAGCTTGCCCAGTTGCGCGAGCGCTTCTACCATCAGGCCAGCGCCGATCTGCGCCAATTCATCGAGCAATTCGCCCGATGTCTTGTCTGCTACAGGCGTTGCCGCTTTCATCAGCATCGGCCCTGTATCGAGGCCGCGCTCCATCTGCATGATCGTCACGCCCGTTTCCTCATCGCCCGCGAGGATCGCGCGCTGCACCGGCGCCGCGCCGCGCCATCGCGGCAAGAGCGAGCCGTGCACATTGAGGCAGCCGAAGCGCGGCGCATCGAGCACTGACTGCGGCAGAAGCAAACCATAGGCGGCAACTACCGCGACATCTGCCGTCAGCGCAGCCAATGCCGCTTGCGCGTCTGTCCCTTTGAGGCTTTCGGGATGGCGCACTGCAATGCCGAGTTCACCGGCGCGGATATGCACCGGGCCCAGCCGCAATTGCTTGCCGCGGCCAGCCCTGCGCGGCGGCTGCGTATAGACCGCGCACACCTCGTGCCCCGCCTCGACCAGCGCATTGAGCGTGGGCACGGCGAAATCCGGCGTTCCCATGAAGATGATGCGCATAGAATTACTCCGCTCATCCTGAGCTTGTCGAAGGATCGTCCTTCATTCTTGCGCACCCCGCTAGATGAAAAAGCAACCCTTCGACAAGCTCAGGGTAAGCGGAGTGGGGACAAAACGTTTTCGCTTGGCTAAGACGATACCATGGCATCGCAAGAGATCGAAACCCTCGCCGCGGCACTCGCGCGCCTGCCCGGGCTTGGTCCGCGTTCGGCGCGGCGCGCGGTTCTGTGGCTT
>DAIQNS010000281.1:0-2823 GCA_036788315.1 Alteraurantiacibacter sp.
TTTCGGCATCGACCTTGGCTTTCGGGATCGGCGCCGTAATGGATTTGGAGCGGTTCGACCCCACGGTGATTTCCTTTGCAAATCTCCTGATCTGGCAATGGCCCTGGGTAATCGGGATGCTGGCTGCGCGCCATGCCGGTTCGGCAATCCCGCTGCGCTTGGGCAAGCGGCTGACGGGCGCTGCTCTGGGGCTGGGGGTGCTGGCGGGATTTGTGCTCGTTGAACTTGCGCTGCGTTTCGCCATGACGCCCTTTCTCATACTTGCGACGCCTGCTGCGATGATGTCGCTGATCTGGCTGTGGCCCGGGGTGGGCGCAGGTTTTTCCGGCCGGGTTCTGGGCTGGCTGGGAATGCGCACGCTCGGGTTGTGGCTCGTCCATCCCTTTTTCTGCTATTATTTTTTTCAGCCGCAGATTTTCGCCCTTCGCTATGCTCCGCTGGTGTTCGCTGCGCTGCTGTTGGCCAGTCTTGCCGTGGTTGTCCCGGTGGAAGCCTTGCGCAGACTGATTGGAGCGGGCAGGCCGATGAGATGATGAAGCGATACGCCCCTGCAACTGAGCGCAACCGCGAGCCGATTGCGCACGCTCTCGACGAAGAATTGCCCGCCGAGGGGATGGTTCTGGAAGTGGCGAGCGGTTCGGGCGAACATGCGCTCTATCTGGCCGCGCGCTTCGCGCATTTGCAGTGGCAGCCGACGGATTATGACGATGAGGCGCTCGCCTCGATTGCCGCATGGCGCCAGGAGGCAGGGCTTGCGAACATACTGGCGCCGCTAAAGCTCGATGCACGCAGCACGGATTGGCCCGTGGATAACGCCGCGGCGATCTTCTGTGCGAACATGATCCACATCAGCCCCGTGTCTGCAACCCAAGGTCTGATTTTGGGGGCAGCGCGCATATTGGAAGTGGATGCGCCGTTGATCTGCTACGGGCCCTTTATAGAGGCCGGTGTGCCGACTGCGGCTTCGAATCTGGCGTTTGACGAAAGTCTGCGCGAGCGCGATGCGCAATGGGGTTTGCGTGAAATCGAATGGCTTGATGAGCTTGCCGCCTCAGCCGATCTGAAGCGCACGCGCCGCGTGGATATGCCAGCCAACAATTTGATACTGGTTTACCGCAAGCTCAAAGCCTGATCGCCTAGATCAAATTGCCTCCTGAGTTTCGTCAGCAACCGATTCCAGGTCCTGACCAGCGCCGCGCACCGTATTACAGGCCGAGGCGGTGAGAGCGAATATGCCGACTGTGACGGCTAGAACGAGTTTACGTGTCATCATGCGTTTCCTTGTGCTGTCCTGAGCTAACGCTGGGCATGCCCTCACGTTCCCGTCGCTTGCAGCCGTTCTGCGATGGCGCGCCGCGAGAGCACATGTTCGCGCCAGGTGATGAGGACGCCGGCGAGCACAATCAGCGGCGCGCCGACCCATGTCCATTCGCCGGGCAGAGCATCGAACAGGAACCATCCGTAAAGCGTGGCCCAGAAGAGCGCGGAATAATCCATCACGATCACGCTCGCGACCGTGCCGTAGCGTAGGCTGGCAGTGAGCAGCAATTGCCCGATCGTGCCGATCACCCCGATTGCCAGCAGCAAAAGCAGCTGTTCCTGCGACAGGCCCTGCCACACGAACGGCAGGCCGAGCGCGCAAATCGGTGCGGTGACCAGCGCGAAGTAGAATACGATCGTCTGCGGTTTTTCGGTCTTGCCAAGATCAGCCACTTGCAGGGACACGACAGCGACCATGAAAGCCCCGCTCAGCGCCACCGCTGCGCCGAGCAACGGAATGGTGCCGCTGCCGGGCTGCGCGATGATGAGCACACCGAGAAAGCCGAGGATTACCGCCGACCAGCGCCACAAACCCACCTTGTCCTTGAGAAACAGCATCGAGAGGATGACCGCCCATAGCGGTGCTGTGAAACTCATCGTGGTCGCTTCGGCAAGCGGTAGGAGCACGACGCCGCCAAAATTGCCGAACATGCCCAGCATGCCCACAATGCCGCGCTTGAAATGCGCGCCAGGCCGCTTTGTCGCCAGCACCGCAAGGCTGCGCGATGTGAGCCAGATCCACGCGAGCAGGATGGGAATCGACAAGGCCTGCCGCCAGAACAGGATCTCAACCAGATGAACGCCTGTTTCGGACGTGTATTTGATAAGCGCGCCCATGGTCGCCAGCGCCGTCACCGCGCCAAGCCTGATCAGGAGCGCAAGCAAGGGGCGCGGTGCCGGAGCCACGGGAGCCACGGAAGCCTCGGTTGCGGGGGCGGGGGCGGGACTTTGCATGCTCTTGCGGCCATAGGCGCTGCGCTGCAGCAATCAAGCTTGCCGCGCGGGGCGAGGCTGCGCATATGCGCGCGATGGAATGGCCTTATTTTCTGCGCTTTGCGAGTGATGCGACAATTGTGGCGCTGTGTGCGGCGGGGCTTCTTGTCGTATCCTGTCTGGCAAGCCTGGGCGAATACCGGCGCGCGCGGCGCAAGCAGGTCGATCGGGTCGGCTGGATGCCGTGGCGCGATATTTCGATCATCACGCTTTTTGCCGGGCTGGTGTTGCTCGGTTTCGCGATTATCGGATGGCTGAAAGGCTGAGGCCGACCGGCCGCCCGAGCTTTTGCGAGGACAAGCGGACCCGGATGGGGCCGCGCGCGTGCCTTACAGGCACGCCTCAAGATAAGCCTGATCAAAGCCGAATTGCCGCGCCTTTTCGAGAGTGTAGGGGCGCAGGCCACTAGAGCGGAATTCGCCGAGGATCTTGCCGTCTTCGCTCTCGTCGAGATATTCGAAGGCGAACAATTCCTGCGTCACGATCACGTCGCCTTCCATCCCGATCACC
>DAIQNS010000282.1:0-660 GCA_036788315.1 Alteraurantiacibacter sp.
CGCGCACCGGGCCGCTGGCCTTCGCGCAACAGGATGAAGGCGCTGTCCTGGCGCATTGCTCGCAGGCTTCTCCCGCAATCTTGACGGATCGCTTCGCTCGGCGCATGGGAAGTTCAATCGATGGCTACGATCCACAACACAAAGCCAACGCCGGAGAAACTTGTTGCTGATCTGACCTTGCTGCTCGATCTTGAGCCACAGGGTGGTGACCGTTTCACTGGCCGCAGGCAACCCGATGGCACGGGCCGCGTTTTTGGCGGGCAGGCCATTGCGCAGGCGCTTGGCGCTGCGCGCCGCACAGTCGAGCCCGAGCGTGAAGCGCATTCGCTGCACGCCTATTTCCTCCGCCCCGGCACTGACGAGCTGCCGATCGAATTTCGTGTGAAGCGCGATCTGGACGGGCGTAGTTTCTCCAATCGCCGGGTTGTTGCCAGCCAGGAAGGCGAACCTATCCTCAATCTCACGGTCTCGTTCCAGAAGCCGGTAGAAGGGCCTTCGCACCAGCATCCCGCGGTGCCATCGGTGCCCGGTCCCGATGAGCTCGAACCCGACAGCGCGATCCGCGCAAGAATCGCCCAGCAAGTGCCCGATGGCCCGGTGCGGCAACTCCTGCTGCGCCCGCAGGCGATCGATTTCCGCTCGGTCGAGGAGCGCGATTGG
>DAIQNS010000282.1:670-2821 GCA_036788315.1 Alteraurantiacibacter sp.
GCTCAATCCGCAGAAGCGCGAGCCGGTCAGCCATGTGTGGTTTCGCACCGTTGCGCCGCTTCCTGCACAGCGGCCTATCCACCGTGCGATCCTGTCGTATATCTCCGATTTCCAGGTGCTCGCAACGGCGCTGCATCCTTTCGGCAAGGGCATTCACACCGGCCAGGTCAAGGCCGCCAGCCTCGATCACACGATCTGGTTCCATGAAAATTTCGCGGTCGATGACTGGCTGCTTTATGCAACGGACAGCCCGTGGTCGGGCCACGGGCGCGGCTTTGCCAAGGGTCAGATTTTCTCGCGCGACGGCCGCCTTGTTGCCAGCGTGATGCAGGAAGGCATGCTGCGCCACCTGACGGACTGAGCCGTCACCCCCTACCCGCTCGCGTGATAGAAATCGTATATCCGCCTTGCCACCGCGGCACTGACGCCCGGCGCGCGTTGCAGATCTTCGAGCGAGGCCGCGCGCACCCTGCCTGCCGTGCCGAAATGCAGCAGCAATGCGCGCTTGCGCGAGGGACCGATGCCGGGAATTTCATCGAGCGGCGAGGCTGTGATCGCGCGGCTGCGCTTTGCACGATGGGCGCCGATGGCAAAGCGATGCACCTCATCCCGCAAGCGCTGGAGATAGAAGAGCACCGGCGAATTGACCGGCAGCGTCTTTTCCCGCCCGTCGGGGAAGTGAAACACCTCGCGGCCCTCGCGTCCGTGATGCGGCCCCTTGGCAATCGCGACCAGCGGCACGTCCTCGATGCCCAGTTCGGCCAGCGTGTCGCGAACTGACGACATCTGCCCCTTCCCGCCGTCGATCAGCACCAGATCGGGCCAGATGCCCGCTTTCTCGCGGTCAGGATCATCCTTCATTGCGCGCGAGAAACGCCGCTCCATCACTTCGCGCATCATCGCGAAATCGTCATTGGTCTGCGCGCTCTTGATGTTGAACTTGCGGTACTGGTTCTTGAGGAAACCCTCGGCTCCGGCAACCACCATCGCGCCCACCGCTTTCGTGCCCTGAATATGGCTGTTGTCGTAAATCTCGATCCGTGCAGGCGTATCGCCCAGTTCCAGAAATTCGGCCATCTCGCGCATGATCCGGGCCTGTGTGCCGGTCTCCGCCATGCGCCGTTCGAGCGCCTCGACCGCATTGCGCGAGGCTTGGGCGAGCAGCCGCCGCCGGTCGCCGCGCTGTGGCACCGAAATCTCGACCTTGCGCGATGCCAGCGCCGAAAACGCTTCCTCAAGCACCGGCTGCTCGGGCAGGTCGCGGTCCACCAGCACATGGCGCGGCGGCGGCACTTCCTCGTAAAACTGCGCGAGGACGCGCGCGAGCACCTCGGCATCCTCGACGTCCTGCGTTTGCCGCGGAAAAAAGGCGCGGTGCCCCCAATTCTGACCGCCGCGCACGAAAAAACCCTGGATCGCGATGTGACCGCCCTTGTTAGCGAGCGCGAAGACATCGGCATCGCCCACGCCTTCGGCATTGATCGCCTGCGAGCCTTGAATGAAAGTCGCAGCGCGCAGCCGGTCGCGCAGCATCGCCGCCGCTTCGAAGTCGAGCGCGCTTGCCGCCTCGTGCATCTGCTGTTCGATCTTGGCTTGAACGGCGGAGGATTTGCCGCCCAGAAAATCCTTCGCCTCGCGCAGCAATTCGGCATAACCCGCCTCGTCGATACGCCCAACACACGGCGCTGAACAACGCTTTATCTGATACAGCAGGCAAGGCCGGTCGCGCCGTTCGAAAAAGCTGTCGGTGCATGAGCGCAGCAGAAACAGTTTCTGCAATGCATTGATTGTGGTGTTGACCGATCCAGCACTTGCAAACGGGCCATAATAGGCCCCCTTGGCCCGGCGCGCGCCGCGGTGCTTCATGATGCGCGGAAAATCGTGGCCTTCGCGCAGGAGGATGAAAGGAAAGCTCTTATCATCGCGCAGCAAGACATTGTACGGCGGGCGAAACCGTTTGATGAACTGCGCTTCCAGAAGCAGCGCCTCGGCTTCGGAATTGGTGGTGACGATTTCCATCGCGCGGGTCTGGCTGACCATGCGTTGCAGCCGGTTGGTGAGCGCCTTGACCTGCGTATAATTGGCCACCCGCGCTTTGAGCGAACGCGCCTTGCCCACATAGAGCAAATCGCCGCGCGCACCGGTCATCCG
>DAIQNS010000283.1:0-2803 GCA_036788315.1 Alteraurantiacibacter sp.
CGGTGGTGGTGCTGGCGCGGTCGACGCCCTTGACCAGTTCGACATTGTTCTTCTTCACCAGATCGAGCGCGAGATAACCCTGCACGCTCACCGCCATCTGCGTGAGCAGATCCTGTGTGCGCTGGCGGACATAGAACAGTGCGGTTTCGCGGATTGCCTTGGCCTTGGCGGGATCGGTGGCATCAAGATTTGCCGCCTCTTCCTCGAGCCGTGTATCGAGCGATTTGGCAATGTGGATCATCTGCTCGAGCTTGCCCATCGCTTCCCACAGCTTGGTGCGCTCCACATCGATCGCGGCATTGTCCATGATCAGCTCGTCCTTGCCCGAGGAAAGCCGGGCGAGAATTGCCTGAATATGGCCCTGCGCGCTGGTGTAGCTGTCGAAATAGTTCTTCAGCTTGTTGCCGAAAGGAATGATGCCAAACAGCTTGCGCCCGGTCATCTTGCCCTTGCGGCCGGGATCGAGATCTTCGACCGTGCGGCGCAGTTCGGCAAGGTCCGCGCCCACGCCCGAATCCTGATCCATCGCGCGCACCGGACGATCAAGAAAGCGGTTCGACATGCCCGATGCGAGCATGATTTCCTTGCGGCCCATAGTGGTGATCTGATCGACCTTCTTGCCGAAATCGGGCGAATTGGCATCGAGCGCGATCAGCTCATCGACAAAGCCTTCGACCTTGACCTGCAACGCGCTTTTCTTCGCTTCGTCCACGGGCACGAGGCCAGCGGCCTTCTCCGGGGCGGCGTCAGTTCCAGGCCGGTATCGGTCCTGGTAGTGGTCTGGTTACTGATAGCCATGGCCCGAAGTTCCCCTTGAAGCGTCTTTGACTGTATTAGGAATGCAAGACACGCGTTTCAAGCATTCCACCTTCGCGTTTTTGGCACTATCATCTCGCAATGCAAAGCGAGAACGCACCGGGAGCAAGCCCGCCATACCAGCAGCGCGCATCGGCCGGCTTTGGCCATGTGCTCACGACTTTCAGCCGCTGGTGGGCTGCCGATGTCGCGGGCACGGTCAACCAGTCCGAAGTGATCGCCAGGCGGCGGGCCGAATGCCGACTGTCCGCGCGTTACCTGCTGATGCTCAGCATGTCGGCAGGGATTGCCGTGCTTGGTCTGTTGCAGGGATCGGCGGCAGTGGTGATCGGGGCGATGCTGTTGTCCCCGCTGATGGATCCGATCATGGGCATCGGCTTTGCGCTCGCGGTCGGCGATTTCAAATGGCTCAAGCAGTCCTTGCGCTCGCTGCTGATCGGCGCGCTGATTGCGGTGATGTTTTGTGCGCTGATCGTTTTCCTCTCGCCGATCAAGGACATCACGACCGAGATTGCGGCGCGTACGCGGCCCAATCTGTTCGATCTTGGCGTCGCCTTCTTCTCCGCTGTTGCGGGCGCTTATGCGATGATCCGCGGGCGCGAGGGCACGATTGTCGGCGTGGCCATTGCGACCGCGCTGATGCCGCCGCTCGCGGTGGTCGGCTTCGGTCTGGCAACATTCAACTGGACGGTGTTCTCAGGTTCGCTGCTGCTGTTCATCACCAACCTCACCGCGATTGCGCTCACCGCCACGGCGATGGCGCGCATCTACGGCTTCAGTTCGAACCTTTCGGAAAAGCAGACGCAGCTGCAAGGCGTGCTGATCTTTGCCGCCTTTGTGGCACTCGCGATCCCGCTTGGCCTGTCCTTGCGGCAGATCGTGTGGGAGAGCAATGCGAGCCGCCAGATGAGTTCGGCAGTGGTGCAGGTTTTCGGCGGGGACGCGCGCGTGTCGGGGCTGGTGCCCAATTATCAGACCGACCCGATCCAGATGAGTGCGACCGTCTTCACCCCCGAAATCATTGCTGATGCGGAACAGCGCGCGGTAACCGCTATCAGCAACACGCTCGGCCGGCCGGTCGATGTACAATTGACGCAGGTGCGCGTGGGTACGCAGGCTCAGGCCGCCGAAGAAGCGCAATTGGCACAGTCGCGCGAACGGGAAGCCGCGGCACAGGAGCAGGCGGAAAATCTGGCACTGCGCCTCGCGCTGGTTGCAGGCGTGCCCGAAAGTCAGGTGCTCATCGACCGGCAGCGCCGCGCTGCAATCGTGCGCGCGACCGAACTCGAAGGCGCAACTCTGGAAACGTATTACGCGCTCGAGCGGCGTATTGCCGCCGGGCAGGAGGGCTGGCGCATCGAAGTGCAGCCGCCGAGCGGCGAATTGCCCGCAATCGCGTATGAGCAAAGCGCCCTCGAAACACAGGATCGCGGCGCTTCGCGCGAACCGGTGATGGAGCCGAGCACTGATGGCGCGCGTGCGCTGACGCTGGCGATCTGGGCAGCGCAGCGCAAGGCGCGTGCGATAGACCTCGCTGGCCCGGCAGAGCTTGTGGCGCTTGCCCGTGCGGATATCGAGCGCGCCGGGGTCAGGATCGGCGCGGTGACGACGACCTCTGCGGGCAACAGCGTGATCGCGCGCTGGTCAGCAGGCGAGTAAGCCCGCGCGGATACTTCAGGCTGCCAGATCGAGCGGGGAGATTTCGCCCGAAATATACATCCGCTTCGCCTTCGCGCGGCTCAATTTGCCCGAGCTGGTGCGCGGCAGCGTGCGCGGCGGGACCAGTTCGACAACGCAATTCATTCCCGTGATCGCGCGCACCCGGTCGCGGATTTCGGCATGCAGGCGCAGGCGTTCTGCCGGGTCGGACACGCGGCAATGGACGAGCACGGCGGGGGCTTCCTCGCCATCGGCGGTTTCGATCGAGAAGGCAGCGATATCGCCATGGTTGAAGCCGGGCAATTGCTCCACTGCCCATTCGATGTCC
>DAIQNS010000284.1:0-2792 GCA_036788315.1 Alteraurantiacibacter sp.
ATTGGCGATCTGGTCCTTGATGACCTTGGAGATTTCTGCGGCGCGGATTTCCATTTGGTAGCAACCTTTTCCTGAACGGGCCTCGCGGCCCTTAGGCCTTCATGGCTTGAGCAAGTGAATTGAGACGGGTGCGGATCGAGCTGTCGATCCGCTGTGATCCGATGGTAACGACAAGCCCGCCCAGAAGATCGGGATCGACCTTGCTGGTGAGCTTGACGGTGCGGCCTTCGCGGGCGCGCAGTTTGCTTTCGAGCGCGGCGATCTGCTCAGCCGAGAGCGGATGCGCGCTGGCGACTTCGGCCTGCACTTCGCCGCGCTGCGCAGCGGCTATCATGGCGAAGGCGCGAATCATTGCAGGCAGAGCGGACACGCGGCGGTTGTTTGCGAGCACGCCGAGAAAATTGCGGGTCAGATCCGACAAGCCCAGATGCTCGGCTATGCCGGTCATCACGCGCGAGAGCGCCTCGCGGCTGACTTGCGGGTTGCAGATCAGCGCGCGCAGTTCGCCCGATTCGGCCAGCGCCTCGCGAAGTTTGTCGAGATCGCTCTCAACAGCAGAGACCGTTCCGGCCTCGCTCGCGAGATCGAAGAGGGCTGAGGCATAACGCCCTGCCAGGCTGGCCTTGATACCGGCGGAAAGCTCCACGCGCGAAGTCCTCTTGGGTCCGTAAGAAACGAAAAATGTGGCGACCCATGACGGAGTGCGTCTGAACGCATCGTCATAAGCTGGCGCGCGCCTAGCATCGGCTATGCTGCGATGCAACCCGGGCGGCGCGATAGTCGGCAGGCGGCTATTGCTGTGCCCGGTTTTTGCACAAGCTGTGCGCTACTCGACTGACTGGTCGTCGCCAGGCACGCACCGATAGACCAGCCGTTCGTTGGGACTATCGGGGAGGCTGGCGATAATGCTCGCCTGCGCGCTGCCGAGGGCGCGCGCAGCGGCTTCTCCGGCATTGCACGCAGGCGCTTCATAGGTGCCGCGCGCTTCGCGGGCATTGCTGATGGTTTCGCGGTCGAGCAAATAGCGCTCGACGGTATATTCGCGCGCCTCGGGGTCGAAACGGTTGACTGACACGGCGGCCTCGTCCGCGGGCACCAGGACGCGTGTCCAGCTGCCTGCTTGCGACACGCCTTCGGTGCCTGCGGCAAGGCCATATTGCGTGCGCCCGTTGACACAGCCATCGTCTCGCCATTGCAGGGGCACATCCTCTTCTGCCGCGCCGATTACCCGGCTGCGTTCCAGATCGAGGATGCAGGTGAGATTTGCGCCATCGCCGTTTGAAGTGGGCGAGGGCGCGGCGATAATGCCGCTATCCCCCTCCGCTTCAGCGCCATCTTCCTCGCGCAGCTTCTCTTCCAGCCGCGTTTCGATATCGGTGAAGCTGGGCCTTGTGAGCCATGCGGCAAGCGCTGCGACAAGCGCTGCGAGCGCGATTGCGCCTGCTATGCCGCGCGCGCGATGGTCGCTGCGTTCATGGGCATTCCAGGCAAAGCCTGCCGCCGCGATCATGATCACGAGCGCAAACAACGCAAGGAACTGGCGATTGCCGCGCGCGTCGAACACCTCGTACATTATACTACGGCGCAATTCTTCGGCGCGCTGCGCCTCGCGCTGCGCTTGCGCCTGACGCTGCCCCTCCTCGGCGGCGCGCTCGCGTTCCTCGCGTGCGGCCTGGGCTGCGTCCAGTTCGGAAATCGAGCGGCACGGCAGGCCATTGATGCGCGGGGTTACGCCGTTGGCCCGCAGAAACGGCAGCAATTCGCGATTGGAAATTGCAAAGAAGAATTCGGCATCGGTGCCTTCGCTCTCGGCGCCGAAGCTGTTCACCCCGATCACCCGCCCGCAATCATCGACCAACGGCCCGCCGCTATTGCCCCGGCCAATCGGCGCTGTGTGCAACAGCGTATCGAATTCACGGCTCGGGCGGCGCCCGGAAAGAAACCCAGTCGAGGTGACCGGCGGCTGCGGGCGGAACATGTCCGTCTCGTCCAGCCCTTGTGCCAGATCGACATTGGCAGGGTAGCCGATCGCGGTCGCCGCCCCTGCCTGCGTGGCAGGGTTCGCCGCAATCGTGAGCGGGGCGAGGCGCATCGGCGTCGTGCTTTGCAGAAGCGCCAGATCGTTGCGCGGGCTGACCGAGACGAGCCTTGCATAGACCGCATCGCCGCCGTCGGCGGGAACCAGCCCGATCGATACGCGGCTGTTGTCGATGGCCTCGTTGATCACATGCGCATTGGTGACGATCCGCTCATTCCCCACCGAAAAGCCGGTGCCATGGCTGATCACGAAAATCTCGTCCCCGGCGCGCCCGATAAGGATGACACGCACAACGCCGCGCGCGGACGCCTCGATATCGGCTGGGTCCGCGAGCGCAGGCAAGGCAGCGGCCAACACGGCCGAGAAAGCCATGAAAGCTGCAAGGAATCGGCGCAAGATCATCGACCGCTTGTCGCCCTCGTTTGCGCCGAGCGCAAGTTTGTGAGTGAAGAAGCCAGCGAATTGGGGCATAAGGGGCCTCGACCCTGATGGAATTCGGGGAATGGCAAAAGGACCATCATCGATGAGCATTTCAGCCGGGAAAGCACAGAAACAAGTGATCCGCTGGGCCGTCACCGAGACGAGCCTTGGCCCCATGCTCGTGGCAGCGACCGACAAGGGCATCTGCTGCGTCGCTTTCGCAGAAGGCCGCGAGGATCTCGCTGCGCGCTTCCCCAAGGCCGGGCTGGTGGCAGGCGATGAGGATTTCGCTGCGCTGCTCGAACGGGTTGTCGCTGTAGTGGAAACGCCCGCC
>DAIQNS010000285.1:0-2773 GCA_036788315.1 Alteraurantiacibacter sp.
GATAGGTCTTGTGGCACGGCGGCAGGGCCATCTTCTCCAGCTCGGCGACATTCCAGCCCTCGATGATGTGCCGCCTGCTGCCCGGGCTTTGCCTGAGGCTGTCGATCACCTGCTGGACCTGATTGATCCCCTCGCCCGCGCGGTAAATGTCCTTGCCCGCCTTGTGATAGGTCGGCCAGTTGACCCATTGCTTGCCGTAGACCGGCCCCAGATCGCCCCACAGCGCGGCAAAGTCGGGCTCGGCCACAATGCGCGCCTCGAACGCGGCCTGCTCGATCCGCTCGCCGGTCGCCTCGCGGTATTTGGCGAGCGGCCAGTCGCTCCAGATCGTCACGCCTTGTTGCAGCAGCGGGCGGATATTGGTGTCGCCGGTCAGGAACCAGAGCATCTCGCGCGCCGCCGCTTTCCAGTAGACGCGCTTGGTGGTGAGCAGGGGCACCTTCTCATCGCCAAGATCAAAGCGCAGCATGGTTCCGAACACCGCCCTCGTGCCCACGCCGGTGCGGTCGACGCGCTCGTCGCCGTCGGTCCAGATGCGGCGCATGAGGTCGAGATACTGGTGCTCGGGATGGCGGTCGCTCGTGGTCATGGCGCGAGTTTAGCATCGCCTGCGCCCGGGCGGTAGATCGGGCCAGCGGATATGCGCAGGCGCGCTCCGCCGCCCTTAGTGCTGCGGCATTGTGCCCGGGCGCACATGCGCGAGAAGATGCGCGACATAATCCATCTTGCCAAGGCTCACGCCAGACTGGCGCAGGATCGCATAGGCGGTCATCACATGAAAATAGAACTGCGCCAGCGACCAGTCGCGCGCATATTGCGTGGCGGTGAAATCGAAGACGATGCCCATGGGAAGCGCATGCGCGATTTGCGCGTCGCCTTCAACATCGCGCGCCCCTTCCGAAAGCTCGCGAAGCAGCGCCAGCGTTTCGGCAATCCGGGCCTGCGCATCGGCAATCGTGCCGGGCTGCTCGCCCGCATTGCGCCCTTCCTCGAGCAGAGCTGCCACCGAGGGCGCAAACTCCTCGCCGCGCAAGCGATAAAGCCCCTCCTGCGCTTGCACGCAGGCAAAACGGATCTGCGTGGCAAGCGGGAACATGTCCGGAGCCAGCCGCGCGGAAAGCAGGGCTTGTGCATCGGCGTGCGGCAACTCGCTCTCCGCCTTGGCAAGCCAGCCCGAAAGCGCGGCCAGCATGGACTCGAAAGTGGGGAGGAGAAGGTCTGCGGGGGTCATGATGGTGATCTTTCGTCCATAATGGCTACCATCCGATTGGGTGCCAATGCAGTCTAGTCCGCGCCCTTTTTCTGAAGCAACATCAGCGCCTCGTCGCCGTCCGGAATAATGCAGCCTGTGGCGGATGAGAATTGCAATTGCTCGACCGCGACCGGCAGACCATCTGCCAGTTTCCTGAGCAGGCGCAAATTAGGAATTGCAGTGGTGTGCTTGCCATGCGCCTGCCGTTCGAGCGGCAAGACGATATAGATCAGGCCGCCAGGCCGACAAACGCGCACAAGCTCTGTGATCGCCTTGCGCGGGTCCATGGTGTGTTCGAGCGTATGACGGCAGAACACCAGATCGAACAGATCATCGCCAATATCGGCCAGATCCTGAATATCGCCCCGTGCAACTTTGCGACCCTGCTGCTGCGCATGATCTACGAGCGGCTTCACCAGCTCCACGCCTTCGCTTTGCGGGAAGCCCAATTGCTCGAACAAGGTGACCGTCCAGCCGTCGCGCGCACCTGCATCGAGCACGCGCGCTTCGTCACGGTCGACGCCGCGTTGCGCGAGATTGCGGTCAACATGCGGCAGGAGCCACACCAGCGTCGACATTATCATGACCCGCGGATTCACATATTCCAACGTCCCGGGGCGATATTGCCCCGTTTCATATTCATCCTGAGGCAGCGACAGCGTGTCGATGCCCGTTTTGAGATTGAGAAAAATGCGGCGCGCTAACAGCTTCATGACGTATCCCTCGCAGTAATTCTTCACTTATGCCGAAGCCGAAATGGTGCAGCCCTACTGCGCGTGATATTCCCGATACCACCGCACGAATTCGGGCACGCCCACCTCGATGCCCGTTGTCGGCGCATAGCCGCAGTCGCGCGCTATCGCATCGATATCGGCGTAAGTGCGCTCGACATCGCCCGGCTGCATCTCGAGCATTTCCATCTCCGCCTTGCGGCCGCATTCGTCCTCCAGAATGCCGATGACCTTCATCAGATGCTCGCTCTGGTGATTGCCGATATTGTAGAGCGCATGCGGCTTTGCCGAGCCGCCCGCCTTCACCGCACCATCATCGGCGGGCGGGCGATCAAGGCACGCGATCACGCCCGCGACGATGTCCTCGATATAGGTGAAATCGCGGTACATATCGCCGTGATTGAATACGGGGATCGGCTCTCCGGCGAGGATCTTCTTGGTGAAGATCCACATCATCATGTCGGGCCGGCCCCAGGGGCCATAGACCGTGAAGAACCTCAGGCCCGTGAGCGGCAGGCGGTAGAGATGCGCGTAAGTCTCGCTCATCAATTCATCTGCCTTCTTGGTCGCGGCGTAGAGCGAGAGCGGATGATCGACGCGGTCTTCGACGGCGAAAGGCAGCTTGTCATTTCCGCCATAGACCGAGGAGGAGCTGGCATAGACCATATGCTCGACGCCCCGGTGCCGCGCGATTTCGAGCATGTTGAGATGGCCGACCAAATTCGCCTGCACATAGGCATGCGGATTCTCGATCGAATAGCGCACCCCGGCCTGCGCGCCGAGATGGACA
>DAIQNS010000286.1:0-2770 GCA_036788315.1 Alteraurantiacibacter sp.
GCCGGTTCGAGGTCGAGACCGCTTCGGCCTTGCCTTCGAACAGACGCTCGCCGCTCGACACATCGTCAATCTTGAGGTCAATGCCGCTGGTAAAGACCGTCACGCTCGACACCTGTTCGCGGCCGAAGAACGGATCGTGCCAGCCGTAGCCCCATGCCCTGCTGGGCACATAGGTCACGCCAAGCCGACCAAAGCCGTCGCGGTAATAGACGGGGCGGTAGGAATGCCAGGAATTGAAGAACGGATCGCGCGTGTATCCGGTCGAGCGGATACGCTCACGACCCTCGTCAACCCCGTAATCGAAGCGCACGAGCAGCGTTGCATCTTCTGGCGATGCAGCCTCGGAATAACCAAGGCGCGCCATCTCGGCTTCGACGTAATCGGCATAGAGCGCAAATTCGAGGCCGCCCGCAAGCGCGGGATCATCGGCCACAACCGCGAAAGTCTCGCCCTGCGGCGCAGGCAATTGGGACTGAAAACGCGACACATCGGCGTTGAAGCTCGAGGCGCAGGCGCCAAGAGCGGCAAGCAGCAAAGGTGCTGCGGCCAGTTTGGCAATGCGCGCGGCAATGGGGGAATTTTTCATGGTTGTTCTCTCTCGCAAACCCAGCTTGGGCCCGCTGCGGAGGCTATGCGGACCGGACGCTTTTTTCGACTATGGCAAGGCTTATGGCAAGCACCGTGTGAACAAGGGTTTAACCGTGAAAAAGGCTCAACTCACCGCCCCCGCACCAGCCCCAGCGCCTGATAGGCCGCATCGAGCGTGGGAATGCCGAGTTCGCGCGCCTGGCTCGCCCCGCGTGCGAGGATCGCGTCGAGCGCCTCGCGATCCTGCTTGAGCTCGACGAAGCGCTCGCGCAGCGGGCCGAGTTTTGCGAGCAGCAGATCGGCGAGCATGGGCTTGAAATCGCCAAACCCCTTGCCGCCATGTTCGCGCAGCACGGCTTCGGGCGTAGACTCGGCAAGCGCTGCGAAGATCGTCACCAGATTGAGCGCTTCGGCGCGGCCTTCCAGACCCGCGAGCTCGCTCGGCAAGGGTTCGGGATCGGTACGCGCCTTGCGGATTTTCTGCGCCATCGCATCGGCATCATCGGCAAGGTTGATGCGGCTCATGTCCGATGGTTCGGATTTGGACATCTTGCGCGTGCCATCGCGCAAACTCATGATGCGGGCAGCCATCGGCGGTATGTAGGGTTCGGGCAGGGTAAACACCGGATCGGCATCGGAGGCGAAATCATTGTTGAATTTCTGCGCGATGTCACGGGCGAGCTCGAGATGCTGCTTCTGGTCCTCGCCAACGGGAACATGCGTCGCCTGATAGAGCAGCACATCGGCCGCCTGCAGCACCGGGTAGCCGAAAAGCGCAACGCTCGCGCCCTCACGGTTCTTGCCTGCCTTGTCCTTCCACTGCGTCATCCGGTTGAGCCAGCCCATCCGTGCCGTTCCCGTCAGGAGCCATTGCAACTCGGCGTGGGCGGGCACCTGCGCCTGATTGAAGAGGATGGTCTTGGCCGGATCGACTCCGCAAGCGACCAGCGTGGCGACCATTTCCAGCGTTGCGGAATTGAGCGTCGCGGGATCATGCGGCATCGAGATCGCATGCAGATCAGCCAGAAAGATCAGACATTTCCCGCCTGCCTGCTCGGCCTCGTGCTGCAGTTTTACATAATTGACGATGGCGCCCAGATAATTCCCCAGATGCGGGGTGCCCGTGGGCTGAATGCCGGAAACGACTCGCATTGAATCTGGGCGCATTATTCGAGAGCCTTCTTTCTGGTGAGCTTGGCGATCCTGCCACGATCAATCGCGCCAATCGCGAAAGCCACGGCGAAATAGACGATCACCGCGCCCCCGACGAGCACAGCGAGCGCAAACAGCCTCTGAAAAAGGCCGCTGGCGTAGTAGCCGGTAAGCAAATCGCGCGCATACCACAAGGCCGCGCCCATCGCCGCGGCGGCGACGAGCTGGCGCGCGAGCCGCAGGAGCAGCGCGGGTGGGGCGCGGTAATGGCCGCGCCGGACGAGCACGGCATAGAGAAACGCGGTGTTGAGCCAGGCTCCGATCACGCTTGCCAGCGCCACGCCGACAACGCCGAGCCTGTCGAGCAAGGCGATGTTCATCGCAACAAACACCGCGAGCGAGAAGAAGGCGGCATAGACCGGCGTTCTGGTATCGGCGCGGGCATAGAAATTGGGGACGAGCACTTTGACCAGCACATAGGCCGGCAAACCCAGCACGAGCATCGCCAGCACTTGACCCGTTATCGCCGCATCGGCGAGGTCGAAGCGCCCGCCCTGGAAGATCATCGTCACAAACGGCGCTGCACAAATCGCCAGCGCCACCGCAGCAGGCAGCGTGAGCAGCATGGCGAGCTCGATGGCATCGGTCTGGATGCGGTCCGCGCCCTCCTTGTTGTCGCTCCCGACGAATTTCGAGAGGGTGGGTAGGATCGCAGTCGAAAGCGCGATCCCGATAATGCCCAGCGGCAGCTGATTGAGGCGGTCGGCATAGTTCATGTAGCTGACCGCGCCGCTTTCGAGCTGGTTGAGGAAGTACAGCTGCACCAGCGTATTGATCTGATATGCGCCGCCGCCAATCGCTGCGGGCAGCGCGATAATGCCCAGCCGCTTCACTTCGGGCGTCAGGCGCGGAAGGCGCAGCTTCACCTCGAAGCCCTCGACACGCACCCAGAAATAGAGCCAGGCGAGTTGCATTACGCCGGCTGCGGTGACTGCCCAGGCAATGGCATAGGCGACCTGTTCGAGGCTCG
>DAIQNS010000287.1:0-206 GCA_036788315.1 Alteraurantiacibacter sp.
GGCGGCGAGAAGCTGATAGCATTGTCGAGCAGGTTCTGCGCGATCTGTTCGAGCCGCAAGGGCACGCCCATGACCCTTGTGCCCCCTGGCGCAAATTCGAGTTCGATCACGCAGTCGCGCGTCTCGCCCCGGACCTGTTTGGCCTCGACGACATTGGCGAACAGCTCCGCGAGATCGAGCGGCTCGTACACTGCGCGGCTGAGTTC
>DAIQNS010000287.1:216-2753 GCA_036788315.1 Alteraurantiacibacter sp.
GAGCCGGTCGATCCGGCGCACGTCATGCGCGGCGATCTGGCGCAATTGTTCGCGCAGATCCTCGTCCTTGACTTTTTCGAGCGATTCGACCGCGCTGCGCAGCGAGGCGAGCGGGTTTTTGATTTCGTGCGCGACATCGGCGGCAAAGGTCTCCACCGCGTCGATCCTTTGGCGCAAGGCGGTCGTCATGTCCGAGACGTTGCGCGCGAGCAGGCCGATCTCGTCGCGCCGTTCGTCCATGCGCGGCACTTCGACATCGCGGTCGCGCCCGCTGCGCACGCGGACCGAGGCGCGCACCAGACGGCGCAGCGGCTCGATGATGGTGGAAGCAAGATAGAGCGACAGGATCGTCGACATGATCAGGGCAATGGCAATGATCGTCAGGAGGCTGGTGCGCGCCTGGCGCACGGCCGCGGTGATATCCTGCGCATTGCGCGTGGTGAGCAGGCTCGCGCCATTGAGGCCAACGGGCGCAGCAGCGGTGATCACCGGTGTTCCGTCGGGGGCGCTGCGCAGTTCCACTTGCGTCAATCCCTGCTGCCGCACCCGCGCCAGCTCGGGCCAGACATCAGCGACTTCGCTTTCCTGTTCGACATAGGGCGGGGCCGAGGGCGCGCCGACGGCGAAGTTGACGGCACTGTCGGTCCACCGGGCAAGATCGTCCCACAAGGGCTCGGCAACAGGATCATCAAGCGTGAAACGCGGCTCGTCCAGGAGGAAGCTATCGGCATAAAGCTTGCCCTTGGCATCGTAAATGCGCAGCCGCATGCGCTGTTCCTTGCCGATCTGGATCAGCAGAGCTTCCTGCCGTTCGATGCTCGCCCCGGCTAGCGCTTCGGCAGTGATCTGCGCTTCGATGCGGGCAAGCTTGAAACGTTCGTCGAGCAATTGCCGGCGGTAGGAATCAAGGAAAAACAGGCTGCCAGCCAGGATCAGCAGCGGGATCAGGTTCACCGCCAGCGTGCGTGTCGTGAGCGAGCGACCGACCGGGAAGGCCAACCGTTCGAGCCTGCCGGCGCGAAGATCATCTCCGGGCATGCGGTTCACTCCGCAGGCTCAGCCATCGGAGAAACTGTATCCGGCGCCGTAAAGCGTTTCGATCGCGCCGAACTCGTCATCGACTGCGCGGAATTTCCGGCGCAATCGCTTGATATGGCTATCCACGGTGCGGTCATCGACGAAAATATCATCGGGATAGGCGGCGTCCATGAGCTGGTTACGGCTCTTGATGACGCCCGGTCTTTGCGCCAGCGCTTCGAGGATCAGAAACTCGGTCACGGTCAGGCCCACAGCTTGGCCGCCCCAAGTGACCTGATGGCGCGCCGGGTCCATTTTCAGCCGACCACGGACAATTATGCCGCCTTCGCTCGCCTCGGTGACTTCGGCCAGCGTGGCGCTGCCTTCGGCGCGCGGTGCTGCCCGGCGCAGGATGGCATGTATGCGGGCAAGCAGCAGACGCTGGCTGAACGGCTTGGCGATATAGTCGTCTGCGCCCATCGCCAGGCCCGCGGCTTCGTCCTGCTCATCGTCCTTGCTGGTGAGGAAAATGACCGGGAGCGCGGAGCTTGTGCGCAGTTTGCGGAGCAGTTCCATGCCGTCCATTCGCGGCATTTTTATATCGAAAACAGCAAGATCGGGCGGATTGTCGAGCAATGCGTCAAGCGCTGCCTCGCCATCGGAATAGACCCTTGTGGCATAGCCTTCGGCTTGCAGGGCGATCGACAGCGTAGTCAGAATATTGCGATCATCATCGACCAGCGCAATGGTGCGCTGCCTTCCTTCGGCGCCGGTGCGCTGCGTATCGCTCGGATCGGACGTGGTCATGGCATTCCTCTAGGCTCTCCCTGACCTATCGCGTTGTATGCTTGCAGACAATCTTTCGCGGCGAGAATGCCGCCAGCAAAGCGCGCGCATGCATGTTGTGAAGCGAGCGAGGCTGGCCGTGCGACTGTGTTACCGGTGTCAGTAATTGTCGACAATCGACTGCTGACTATCGGCAAAAGTTTTTCGTGGTTTCAAAGCCTTGCATGCAATTTGACGCAACATTTCTGGCTCACTAGAGGCAACAGCGAATCGACAAGGATCCGGCACAACCGGACGCCGATCCATTAGTCAGGAGAACCATCACCGTGTCCACGACACTCACTGTCCCGCTCTCCGCTCAGGGCATCGCCACTGACGCTGCGCTTTTCACCAATCTTGGCACGGCCGCGCTTGTCGAGCATGCGCTCGGCAATGGCGAGGGCAGGCTTGCCGCGCATGGCCCGCTGGTCGTGGAGACAGGCAAACACACCGGGCGCAGCGCGAACGACAAATTCATCGTGCGCGATGCGATCACCGAGGACACGGTGTGGTGGGGCAAGGTCAACAAGGGCATGGCGCCTGAACACTTCGCCAAGCTCAAGACCGATTTCATGGCCGAACTGGGGCGCAAGGACCGGCTCTATGTCGCCGATCTGTTCGGCGGATCGCAGGCCGAGCACCGCGTCAATGTGCGCGTGATCAACGAGCTTGCGTGGCACAATTTGTTCATCCGC
>DAIQNS010000288.1:0-2723 GCA_036788315.1 Alteraurantiacibacter sp.
CCAAGGGAACAGGAAAGCGGCTTCGAGATCGAAAATGATGAAGCTGATTGCGACAAGATAGAAGCGCACGTCAAACTGGCTGCGCGGGCTTTCGAAGGCGGGAAAGCCGCATTCGTATTCCGATAGTTTCTCGGCATCCGGATTATGCGTTCCTGTCAGACGCGAAACGCCCATCGGCAGAAAGACAAAGGCGACAGACAGCACCAATGCTATTGCAATGAACAGCATGATCGGCAGATATTGCGTCAGTTCGAACAAGGCAGACTCGCTTTACCAGCGTTAAATCAGGGCGGCATCTAGGCAAAGCGCTAGGCCGTTGCAAGGCAATGGATCCCGCCATTTGCCGCAAGTGCGAAAAAGTTCCCCGAAAGAAACCGTCCCCGGCAACGGCTATGGCCCGATCACGCCCCGATAGCGCAGCTTTGGGGCGCGTTGCAAGCGCGGTCCAGCGCCTATCCGGGCCTTTGTCCGATGATCCGCGCAGGCCTTGTAACACAGGTTGAATATGCAGGCGCGATCACCACCATAGACTGTGCTTCGATCGGTCTGCTGCCGTTTGCTGCGGTTTGCCAAGGCGCCAAAGCCGACGTAAAGAGCGCACCGGTTTTGGGAAACGCCGCGATACCATCAACAAACCTACAGGAATTGTCTCCATATGGCCATTTTTAGCGAATCCGATCCTGTCGTCATCCTGTCCTATGCGCGCACGCCGATGGGCGGCATGATGGGCGCACTATCCGGTGCGCAGGCGACCGAGCTTGGCGCAACCGCGATCAAGGCTGCGGTTGAGCGCGCAGGCGTCTCAGGCGAGAGCATTGAGCGTGTCTATATGGGCTGCGTGCTGCCAGCGGGCCTGGGCCAGGCTCCCGCCCGGCAGGCTGCGCTGAAGGCGGGCCTCCCCAAATCGGCCGAAGCGACCACCGTCAACAAGGTGTGCGGCAGCGGCATGCAGACGGTGTTCATGGGCGCAGAAGCGCTGGGCTCGGGCACGGCGGACATGATTGTCGCAGGCGGCATGGAGAGCATGACCAACGCGCCTTATGTGCTCAAGAAAATGCGCGGCGGCGCGCGTTTCGGGCATGATACCATCTATGATCACATGGCTCTGGATGGCCTCGAGGATGCTTTTGTGCCGGGCACCGCCATGGGCAAATACGCTCAGGACATGGCCGATCAATATCAGCTCTCCCGCGAGGACATGGACGCCTATTCGGTCGAATCGCTGGCGCGCGCCAACAAGGCCATTGCCAGCGGGGCCTTCGCCGACGAAATCGTCCCGGTCACGGTCAGCACGCGCAAGGGCGATGTCATTGTCGATCTTGACGAAGCGCCCGGCCAGGGCCGCCCCGAAAAAATTCCGCAATTGCGCCCCGCCTTTGCCAAAGACGGCACGATCACCGCGGCGACCTCTTCCTCGATCTCGGATGGCGCTGCTGCGCTCGTGCTGACGCGCGAGAGCGTTGCCAAGGCCCAAGGGCACACGCCGGTCGCGCGTATCGTCGCCATGGCCGCGCATGCGCAGGAACCGGCCGCTTTCACTACCGCTCCGGTCGGCGCGATCAAGAAGCTGCTCGACAAGGCTGGATGGTCGGTTGACGATGTCGATCTGTGGGAAGTGAACGAGGCTTTTGCCTGCGTCGCCATGTTTGCCATGCGCGATATCGGCATCACGCATGACAAGATCAACGTGAACGGCGGCGGCACCGCACTGGGGCACCCGATCGGCGCCAGCGGCACGCGCATCATCGTGACGCTCATTGCCGCGCTCAAAGCAGCCGGAAAGACCAGGGGCGTCGCTGCGCTATGCATTGGCGGCGGCGAAGGCACCGCGATTGCAGTCGAACTGGTCTGAACCGGCCGAACACCACGAGTGATTGGGGGCGGCTTCTTCGGAGGTCGCCCCTTTTCGTATCAGGGCTAAATTCCCAACATGGCCAGTTTGCTATCAGGGCCAGTCTGTTGTCAGGGCCAGTCTGTTGTCAGGGATTGCCCGTTCCCCACAGGCGCGCCGCTTCAATCCAGCCCGCATGTCCGCCGGTTTCAAACTCGCACCACCCCGCCTCGCATTCGCCAAGCGAGCCGACCACACCGGGCTCGGCGTTCCATTTGAGTGCGCCTAGTTCAGCGGGCTGCGCACGGATCGGCGCAAGCGTATCGCCAATCACGATCCCCGCGCGCTTGCGCGAGAGCATGGCCGAGAACATCCAGCCGCGCGCGCCATCGGGATCCTCGACATAGCGCCAGCCCTGATTGACCCGCAAAACCTTCACCGGAAGCCCGGGCCGGACATACACCCAGTCGATCGGATAATTGCGGCTGGGGCCAACGCGCAGATAAGCCTCGGGCGCGGAAATGCTCGCCCAATAAGGCACATCAGGCTTCTGCGCAGGCGCGCCGGTGGCAAGCAGAAGGGCGGCAATGGCAAGTAGGCGAGCGATCATTTGTGGGTCTTACTGTGCTTGTGCTGATTCATTCAACAGCCGAGGTGGAACTTCTTGCCATCCTGCAAAAATTCAACTTAAAGCTCTGCCTGGCCAAGGGCCGCCGGACGTCTGTCGCAAACACGGACGGACACGGCATGGGGGGAAGTTGATCATGTTTCGCACATCCGCAATCGGCGCAATTCTTGCAGCATCGCTCGGCATGCTTCCCGTGCCCGTTCATGCACAAACAGGCATCGTCGCAGTCGGCGATTCAGGCGATACCGCATGGATCCTCGTGTC
>DAIQNS010000289.1:0-2722 GCA_036788315.1 Alteraurantiacibacter sp.
CAAGGAAGTCCGCGCCATCACCGGTCTGGGCCTAACCGAAGCCAAGGCTCTCGTCGAAAGCGCGCCCAAGGCCGTCAAGGAAGGCGTGAACAAGACCGAAGCCGAGGAACTGAAGGCGAAGATCGAAGCCGCTGGCGGCACGGTCGAGCTGAAGTAAGCCTGACACAAGTTTCGCAGGTGTCTTGAAGCGCCTGTGGATGGGGGGCGGCATTCGCAAGGATGCCGCCCTTTCCATGAGGGCGGAACGCGGGCTGTCTTAGCTGGCAGACTTACAGCCAGATGCTGTTGAACTCGTCCGCAATACGTTCCTGCTCGGTGTCGCAGAAATCGACCATATCGTACATGAAGGTTTCCCGCCGCGCGGCGCTAGGAATGGCATCGAGGGTGTCGATCAATTCCTCGATCAGGGGGATCAGCGCGGCATCGGCGTAGCTGCCGTCCCCGCTGCCATCACGCCGCATCGCGATCACCAGCCACCGGGTGGCTGAATCTTCGAAATCGGCCGCTTCGCTGCTCCGGCGGCTGCTCGTGGAAAGCACCGAGAAGACCGCGCTGCAATCCATGGCGTCCTGGTAACTGACGTCGCGGGCGTTGGCACCACTGCCCGCAATCGCGGCAATTGGCGCGGTGGCAAGCGCAAGAAGTACAAATGCCGCAGAAATAACCGATTTCATGCCCCCCCCTTTCAATGCTGCGGGCGTTTGAGCGCCTGCACCAAGGCTGTGCTGTGACGTGATGGTCGCAATCTGACAAATTGTATGGTCGCTTGGCGCTTGATGCTAGCTGAATAACGCATGCTCGCCTATCCGGACCGGCTGGATTCGCGCCATGAAGCCTGTTGCCCATCCCCCTGTGCCCGGTTGGAATACCGAGATTGCCGCAACGCTGCGTCTCGCCGCGCCTCTGGTGCTGGCCAATGTCTTGCAGATGCTCACCTATGCGATCGATGTGATTTTCATTGCACGCATCGGGCCCGACGCGCTGGCGGCTTCAGCGCTGGCGATTGCCATTTTCGGGCTGCTCGTGTGGGCCTTGCAGGGGCTTACCGGAGCTGCCGCGCCGCTCATGGCAGCCGAACTTGGCGCGCGCGCTCCCGCCCTGCGGCCAGTACGGCGCACGATGCGCATGGCCTTGTGGCTGGCGATCTTCAGTGGCGCCATCGCGATGATCATCTGCGCCTTCGCCGAGGAGTTCATGCGCGCCACCGGGCAGGAGGAGCACATCATCGCGCTCGCCACCGAGTATATGGACCTGCTGCTCTGGGCGACGATCCCCATGATCATTGGCGGCGTCCTGCGCGCCTATGTCTCCACGCTGGGGCGACCGTTCTTTGCCACTTTCGTCACTGCACTGGGCATCGGCGTGAATGCGCTGGGCAATTACATGCTGATCTTCGGCAATTGGGGCGCGCCTGCGCTCGGCCTTGAAGGCGCTGCCATCGCCACTATCATCACCGGCTGGGCGATCGTGCTGTTCTATGTCATCGCGATTGCGCGCGATCCGCGCCTTGCCCGGTACCATATCTTCGGCTTCTTCTGGCGGCCGGACTGGCCGCGCCTGAAGCAGATCATACGCATTGGCGTACCGATTGGCTGGACCATTGTGGCCGAGGCTGGAGTGTTCGGCGCGGCGGCTTTCCTCATGGGCCGGATCGGCGCGATGGAGCTTGCCGCGCATACGCTGGCCCTGCAGATCGCCGCGCTCGCCTTTCAGGTGCCGATGGGCGTGGGGCAGGCAGCGACCATTCGCGTGGGCTATTTCTATGGCGCAAGAGAGCCGGACGGTGTGCGCAAGGCGGGCTGGGTCGCGATTGGCATTGCCTCGGCGTTCATGTTCGTGACCGCTGCGCTCATGCTGTTCGCGCCGCAATTGCTGCTGGCCCTCTATATCGACACCGCAAATCCCGCCAACAGGGAGATCGTGCCGCTCGCAGTCAGCTTCCTCTTGGTCGCCGCCGCGTTCCAGTTCTTCGATGCCGTGCAGGTGACAGCCGCAGGCGCACTGCGCGGTTTGCAGGATACGCGCGTGCCGATGTGGATTGCGATATTCTCCTATTGGGTGCCCGGCTTTGGCCTTGCAGCAGGCCTCGGGTTGGCGACGCAGCTTGCCGGTGTCGGCGTCTGGATCGGCCTTGCGATCGGCCTTGTGGTCGCCTCTGCGCTGTTGCTTCATCGCTGGGGCAGGCGCGATGTCCTTGGTCTTGTCCCGCAATCCACGGATTGAAGCGCAGCGCAAATTTTTCTGCGCAGTGGTTGACGCGATGCACCCCGCTGACCATATGCGGCTCGCTGGCACTCTCATGAGGGAGTGCCAATCGACATCAACTCTTAATTGGAAAAGGTCATAACTATGGCATTGCGTCCTTTGCACGACCGCGTGCTGGTCCGTCGCCTCGAAGCCGAGGAAAAGACCGCTGGCGGTATCATCATCCCTGACAGCGCCAAGGAAAAGCCCAGCGAAGGCGAAGTTGTTGCCGTTGGCAATGGCACCAAGGCCGACGACGGCAGCGTCACCCCGCTCGACGTGAAAGTCGGCGACAAGATCCTGTTCGGCAAGTGGTCGGGCACCGAGGTAAAGCTCGACGGCGAAGATCTGCTGATCATGAAGGAAAGCGACATCATGGGCGTGATCGGCTGATCAGCGCCTGAAGCTTTCCGCAATTCAAACAAATTCCAGGAGAAACACCAATGTCTGCCAAGGACGTGAAATTCGGGCGCTCTGC
>DAIQNS010000290.1:0-2351 GCA_036788315.1 Alteraurantiacibacter sp.
CAAGAATGCCTCTCGTATGCGTGTTCTGCGTCGATTCCCAGAAGCGCACCGCGCCATCGGCCGCGCGCACCATGATCACCGAAAACTCGCACAGGAAATCGACCAGCCCTTCGTAGATCAGGCCGCTTGCAGGGATGCTGACTTGCGGCAGATCCGCTCCCTTTTCGATGCGCCACTGGCCCTTGCCATCATAGCCGTCGCGGCGCGTCTTGAGGATGCCGGGCACGCCGACGGTGGCGCTTGCAGCAGTCAGATCCTCGATCGAGGCGACAGTGGCAAAAGGCGCAGTCACGCCTCCCAAGGCGGCGACAAATTCCTTCTCGCGCAGCCGATCCTGCGCAATTTCGAGCGCGCGCGGGGTCGGTGCCAGCTTGCTTTCCTCAAGCGCGGCAAGCGGGGCGACGGGCACATTCTCGAACTCGAAAGTGATCACATCGCACGCTGCGGCAAAAGCTGCGAGCGCTTCGCTGTCATGCCAGTCGGCGCAGGTGAACGCCGCGGCGACATCGGCTGCGACGCCGCCGGTTTCTGGGGCGAAGATATGGCAGCGATAGCCAAGCTGCGCTGCGGCCACGGCGAGCATCCGGCCAAGCTGCCCGCCGCCCAATATTCCGATCGTGCTTCCGGGTGCGAGCACTGGCAGCGTCAATCCTTGGGGTGCAGAGCGACCTTTTGGGTCTGGCCTGCGCGCCATGCCTTGAGCCGCCCGGCCAGAGCCTCATCGCCCAGCGCGAGGATCGAAGCTGCAAGCAGGCCCGCATTGGTTGCGCCCGCTTCGCCGATAGCCAGCGTTCCGGTAGGCACGCCGGCGGGCATCTGCACGATCGAGAGCAGGCTATCGAGGCCCGAAAGCGCGCGCGACTGCACCGGCACGCCGAGCACCGGCAGATGTGTCAGCGCCGCGATCATGCCGGGCAGATGCGCCGCGCCGCCCGCGCCTGCGATAATCACCTTGAAGCCATCTTCGGCGGCCGATTTGCCGAAAGCGTGCAGCCTGTCCGGTGTGCGGTGCGCCGAGACGATGCGCGCCTCATGCGCGACGCCCAGCGTATCGAGCACTTCGGCTGCCTTGCGCATGGTCGGCCAGTCGGACTGGCTGCCCATGACGATCGCGACGGGAGGGGCTGCCGGGGCAGTTTCGGGCGCGGTCATGGCGCTCAGGTGTCCTTCAGGTAATAGCGTTCGCCCGGCTGCATATCATCGCCGAATTCATAGATGATCGGCTGGCCGGTGGGGATTTCCAGATCGGTGATCTCACCATCCGAAATATTCGAGAGATGCTTCACCAGCGCGCGCAGGCTGTTGCCGTGCGCCGAGATGATGACCGTCTCGCCCTTGGCGAGTTCGGGCAGGATCGTGCTTTCCCAATAGGGCAGGACGCGCTCGATGGTGAGCTTGAGACTTTCGGTCTGGGGCACCGCAATCCCGGCATAGCGCGGATCACTGCCGGGGTCGTACCTATCGCCCATGGGCATTTCAGGCGGCGGCACATCGAAACTGCGGCGCCAGATATGCACCTGTTCATCGCCATGCTTGGCGCGTGTTTCCTGCTTGTCGAGGCCGGTCAGCCCGCCATAATGGCGTTCATTGAGGCGCCAGTCCTTGATTTCCGGAATCCACAGCCTGTCGCATTCCTCAAGCGCCAGATGCAGCGTCTTGATCGCGCGCTTCTGCACCGAGGTAAAGGCGAGCGTGGGCAAAATGCCCTTGTCCTTGAGCAGACGCCCGGCCGCCTTGGCTTCCTCGACGCCTTGCTCTGTCACATCGACATCCCACCATCCGGTGAAACGGTTTTCCAAATTCCATTGGCTCTGGCCATGGCGGACGAGGATCAGGGTCGGCACTGGTGTTGCGCTCCTATCGGAAAATTGGAAAAGAGACGCGCGTTAGCGGTCCTGATCGCGCTTGGAAAGGGTGGGCGCATCCGGCCCGTGATCCAAAGCCTCCGCGCGCGTCGCCACAAGGCGGGCCTGCTGCTTGCGGCGGCGCAAATTCTCGCGCAGCTTGGCCGCCAATTTCTCCTCGCGGGACAATTTCTCGTTCACAGCATCATTCATGGCCTGATTACCTTTGCCCAATATATGCTCTGGCCTCAAGCTTGCCTTGACTTTAGAAGGGCAGACAGACAATAGCGCGCGCCTGTTGCCGTGTGCCGCGGTAGCTCAGTGGTAGAGCGCACCCTTGGTAAGGGTGAGGCCGAGAGTTCAATTCTCTCTCGTGGCACCATTTTGTGTTGAGATTGCCCGTCCGGGCAATCATCCTCGCGAGACGGGCAGCAAGCTGCCCCCGCTGCGGGCGGGCGGTCGCCCTTGGGGCTTTGGCCGATCTGTGATCTTGCTCAGCTGCTCTTG
>DAIQNS010000290.1:2361-2685 GCA_036788315.1 Alteraurantiacibacter sp.
AGAGTTCAATTCTCTCTCGTGGCACCATTCTTCCTTATAAAATAACCCCTTAGGGGGATGCCGATTTCGGCTCCGCTCATCGGGGTAGAGAGGCGGGGGTAGAGAGCTCTCGGTGCTTTCCCCACGCCTTACCGCAATGTTTCCTCTTCGTTCTCGCTGTGCTATGCGTAAACAATAGGAGGCGGAACGATGGCGGACGATTTCTCGAGGACAGTTTCGTTGCAATGCTCGACGTGCGGCGGGACACAATTCGAGCACGAGGCGGAGACGGGTCCGTTCCGGTGCGTGGGATGCGGCCGAACGTTCACTCGCGAGGAGCTGTTG
>DAIQNS010000291.1:0-2656 GCA_036788315.1 Alteraurantiacibacter sp.
TGCCGAGTTCTTCATCATCAATGGCCCTGAAATCATGGGTTCGGCCTATGGCGAAAGCGAGAAGCGGCTGCGCGAAGTGTTCGAGGAAGCCGAACGCAGCCAGCCCGCGATTGTCTTTATCGACGAAATCGATTCGATCTCGCCCAAGCGCGAGAATACGCAAGGCGAGGCCGAGAAGCGGCTGGTCGCGCAATTGCTCACCTTGATGGACGGGCTGCAATCGCGCGCCAATCTGGTGGTGATTGCCGCCACCAACCGCCCCGATTCGATTGACGAGGCGCTGCGCCGTCCGGGCCGTTTTGACCGCGAAATCGTGGTCGGCGTGCCGGACGAGGGCGGGCGGCGCGAAATTCTCGGCATTCACACACGCGGCATGCCGCTGGGCGAGGGCGTCGATCTGGCCGAGATTGCGCGCTCGACGCATGGCTTTGTCGGCGCGGATATCGCTGCTCTGGCGCGCGAGGCGGCCATCGAAGCGGTACGCCGGATCATGCCGCAGATTGACCTTGATGCGCGCACGATCCCGCCCGAAGTGCTGGAAAACCTGCAAGTCACCAAAAGCGATTTCCGCGAAGCCTTGAAGCGCGTGCATCCTTCGGCAATGCGCGAGGTCATGGTGCAGGCGCCCACGATCGGCTGGGCGGACATTGGCGGGCTCGACGAATCGGTTGAGAAGCTGCGTGAGGGCGTCGAAATGCCGCTCAAGAATCCGCGTGCCTTCGAGCGGCTCGGAATTCGCCCCGCCAAGGGCTTCCTGCTCTATGGCCCGCCCGGCACGGGCAAGACCCTGCTCGCCAAGGCTGTCGCCAAGGAAGCGGAAGCCAATTTCATCTCGATGAAAAGTTCCGATCTGCTCTCCAAATGGTATGGCGAGAGCGAGCAGCAGATCACCCGCATGTTCGCCCGCGCGCGCGCGGTTGCCCCTTGCGTCATTTTCATGGACGAGATCGACAGCCTTGTGCCCGCACGCGGATCGAGCGGCAATGAGCCGACCGTCACCGCACGCATCGTCAATACCATTCTGGCCGAGATGGACGGGATGGAGGAGCTGAACTCGATTGTCGTGATTGGCGCGACCAACCGCCCCGCGCTCATTGACCCTGCTCTGCTGCGCCCGGGCCGCTTTGACGAGCTGATCTACGTCGGCGCGCCGGGCGTTGAAGGGCGCGAGCATATCCTCAAGATCCACACGAAGGATATGCCGCTTGCCGATGATGTCGATCTGGCGGCGCTGGCGGCCGAGCTGGACCGCTATACGGGCGCCGATCTTGAAGATGTGGTTCGCCGCGCGGGCCTCAATGCAATCCGCCGTGCCGACGGCGCGCCTGACAGTGTCGAGGCAAAGGATTTCGCCGCAGCCATCGAGGATTCGCGTCCGACCGTGACCCCGCGCATGGAAGAGGAATATGCCAAGATAAAAGGCGAGCTCAAGAAGCGCGCGCTCGAAGTGCGGCCGATCGGCTTCCTGACCGACGATATGGTGCAGTCAACGCGCGAGCGAAAGCACGATTGATAACACCTCGTCTGCTCGGCGTTTTCAGGCCTGCGTGGCCCGGGCATTGGCGGTTTCGACTTCGAGCCGGTGACGGATCAGCGCTTCGGGCATTTCGCGGCGCAGCCAGCCAAGCATGTGCTCGCGCACGGCGCAGCGCAATTGCCACACCTCGCCGATGGTCCGCGCGCTGACGGCAAGCCGAAGCTCGACGCTTTCGGGATAGGCCTCGGTCATGACAAGTTCCGCCTTGCGCCCGTCCCATAGCTCATGTGCTTCGAGGAAGCGGACGAACTCCGCGCGGATCGGCGCGATTTCGGCTATCGGGTCGAGATGCAGCATCACTGGCCCTGTCAGCTGCTCGTTGCGGCGAGACCAGTTTTCAAGACTTTGTTCGAGCACCACGCTGGTGGGCACGACAATGGCGCGCTCATCCCAGGTGCGCACGATGATGAAGGACATGTGGATCTCCTCCACGCGGCCGGTATAGCCGTCCACCACGATAAGATCGCCCAGCCGGAATGGATCGGTCACCGCAATCTGCAGTCCGGCGATGAGCGATTTGAGCGCGGGCTGCGCGGCAGCGCCGACAGCCAGAGCGGCAAGGCCAGCGGATGCCAGCAGCGTCGTGCCGATATCCTTTACCGCCGGGATCGTCAGCAGCATCAAGCCAACGGTGATGATGACAATCGCGATTGCCGCAGTGCGCGAGAGGATTGAGATGCGTGTGCGCCGGCTGCGCACCGAGACCGGGTCAGCGGCGGCATCGAGCCGCAATTCCAGAACCGCCGTCAGCGCCTTGACCACCGAATAGGCGATCCAGCCAAGCAGGGCAGGCCGCAGGAACCGGGCAAAGGGTTCCCAGTAACTCGCCAGAAACGGATCGCTTTGCGCCGCCAGCGTGACCCCGATGACAATCGCGGACCATTTGATCGGATGGCGCACGCGCTCGAGGATCACGTCGTCTGCTGTGGATTCCGATTGGCTCGCCAGCTTGACCACAATCGAATAAACCAGCCGGAACGCGAAATAGGCACCCGCAACCGCGACGATCAGCGCAATCGACGCCGTGCCGATCTCGTTCCATGCGATGGACCAGGTGCGTGGATCATAGCGTTCAAACATTGCGCGCACTTATCGGCGGGAGGAGCGATGTTCAAGGGC
>DAIQNS010000292.1:0-2624 GCA_036788315.1 Alteraurantiacibacter sp.
ATCCTCGCTCGGGACGAGGCAATCGCTGGTGGCTTCCTCGTTGCGGAAATAGGAATGCATGACGCTTGGCCCGCGGCACCACACCTTGCCGATCTGATGGTCGCCGCGCAGATCGCCGTTCTCGCCGCGGATTTCGACCTGCATGTCCTTCAACGGCTTGCCGCAATTGACGATGGCGCGGTAGCGCGCGGGGCGCGAGAGATCGCGCGGCGAGCCTGACAGGCGCTCTTCCTCGACCAGTTCGATGCGGATGCCTTCGCCCGGCGGCATCACCGTGACTGCCAGCGTCGCTTCGGCAAGGCCATAGCTGGGCGTGAAGGCAGAGGCCATGAACCCGGCGGGCGAAAAGGCATTGACGAAATTCTGCATCACATCGGGCCGGATCATGTCCGCGCCATTGCCTGCCAGCCGCCAGCGCGACAGGTCGAAACGCTCGGCCACATCGGTCTGGCTCGAAATGCGGCGCGCGCAGATATCGTAGCCGAAAGTGGGCGAATAGCTGAGCGTCGTGCCCTTGTTGCGGCTGATGAGATCGAGCCAGGCCAGCGGGCGGCGCGCGAAATGTTCGGTCTTTAGATAATCGACCGAAACCTGGTTGGCGATGAGCGAGAGGAAGCAGCCCACCAGCCCCATATCGTGATACCAGGGGAGCCAGCTCACCACGCGGTCATTGGTGCCGATATCCATGCTGTCGGCATGGCCGAACAGATTGTGCAGCAGCGCCTTGTGCGTCACGGCAACGCCGGTGGGGAAACGCGTCGAGCCGGAAGAATATTGCAGATAGGAAATATCGTCCGGACGCGCCTCGGGCAGAGCGACATCGGGCGCATCATGCGTTGCCAGCGTTTCCCAGTCCATCCCGATGCAGCCCTGCTTGTCGGCAGCGGCCTTGGCCATCTCGCCGATTTCTGCGGGATAGAGCAGGATCTTGGGATCGGCGCTCGCGAGTTGCACCGAAAGCTGGTCGATATAGCTTTCCTTGCCGCCGAAAGTGGTCGGCAAAGGCAGGGGCACGGGCCATGCGCCGGCATAGATGCAGGCGCAGAAAAGCGCGGCAAATTCGGGCGCGGTTTCCGCGATCAGCGCGACCCTGTCTTCCTTGACGATGCCCATCGCAGCTAGCCGGCGCGCCATCGCAAGCGCATCCTCGCGCATCTCGCTATAGGGATAGACACGCGCCAGATCGCCGCGCATATCGTGGAAATTCAATCCCTTCTCGCTACGAGCGGCATAATCGATCGCTTCGTTGAAGGTGGCGAAATCGGCCCGCTTGCGCGGCAAAGCGCAATCGTTGGGCGTAGGGGTGAGCTCGGTCATATCGGTGAAGAACGATCCTTAAATCCCGCGCGCCCTGGCGACGCCTCCCAAACACTGTTCTGCTGGGCCTGTCCAATCCCGGCCCGGCAGTGTGGCTGTGCATTTGACAGCTAGTGTGGCACAAATAGGGCCAATGCGTAGCTCCAAACAACCTAAATTTCACAAATCCGTAAAGACGCGGCGTCCTGCACCGCCGCTGAACGCAGGCAAGCTGGAGGAGATGGCACTTGCCTATGTGGCGCGGTTTTCCACCAGTGCGGCCAAGCTCGAGCGCTATCTGGCGCGCAAATTGCGCGAGCGCGGATGGGAGGGGGAAGGGCAGGCGCCCGACCCTCAGGCAATCGCTGCACGCTATGTCGAACTGGGCTATATCGACGATGAAGCCTATGCCCGGGCGCGCTCTTCGAGCCTGCTGCGGCGCGGATATGGCAGCAGACGCGTCGAACAGACCTTGTGGCAGGACGGCATAGACGAGGGGCTGCGCTCCGAAGTGGCACCCGGCGAAGCTTCTGCGCGCCATGCCGCCTTGAAATTCGTGCAGAAAAGGCGCTTCGGCCCGTTCAGCGCCGAGCAAGCCGATCCTGCCAAACGCGAAAAGCAGATTGCGGCCATGCTGCGCGCAGGGCATTCTCTGGACAAGGCGCGGCAGATGATCAACGCGCTCAGCGAAGCGGCCGCGCTGGAGTGGGCGTGCGAGTATGATATCAGTGAGTTTGATGATGATGAAGATGAACCGCATGACTAGCATCGCTGGCGGCGCGATGGCCGCACTGCTTGTCGCCTGTTCGCCGCAAGCCGCCGAAAGCCCGACCGCAACAGCGTCTGCGGGCGCAATTGCTGCGGCAAGGACGCATCCGGTCTCGGGCCTTGAGATCATACCTGTGACCATCACAAGCGTCGATGGGACGAGCCATGTGATCGCCGCCGAATACGCTGTGGAAGCGCCCGATCAGGGGCGCGGCCTGATGTTTCGTGCAGAAATGGGCGCGGATGAAGGCATGTTGTTCGATTACGAGGACAGTCCGCACACCTTGAGCTTCTGGATGCGCAACACGGTGATCCCGCTCGATCTCGTGTTTATCGATACCGAGCGCCGCGTGCTCAACATAGCTGCCAATGCGCAGCCCTATTCGGAAGAGCGCATTGTGTCCGCCGGAGTGGCGGGCGCGGTGCTCGAACTGAACGGCGGGCGGGCGGCGGAACTGGGCATTGCGCCCGGCGACAAGATTGCATGGTAAGCGGCCAAATTGAGAGGCAGTTGACCCTTGGCGGCACCAGCCTTCCACGCTAAAGCCGCGCGCATGGGA
>DAIQNS010000293.1:0-2620 GCA_036788315.1 Alteraurantiacibacter sp.
GCCCTGCTCGAAACTGCGCGCAACATTGGCAAGGCGCACCACCGCATTACTCATAACGGAGCACCTCCACAGGATCGGTATTCGCCGCGCGGTAGGCGGGATAGAGCGTTGCCAGGAACGAGAGGCCCATGGCCATCCCCGCAATCGCGAGAACTTCGAAAGGATCGGTGCGCGAGGGCAATTCGGTCAGAAAGCGGACCGAGGGATCCCACAATTCCGCGCCTGTCACGCGCTGGATGAAATTGGCTATCGACTGACGGAAAAACAGCACGAGCAGGCCAAGCGCTATGCCGGCAAAGGTGCCGATCGCCCCGATCACCGATCCAGTCGTGACGAAAATCTTGAGCAGGCTTTTGCGCCGCGCGCCCATCGTGCGCATGATCGCGATATCGCGCGTCTTGCTGCGCACCAGCATGACCAGCGAGGAGAGGATATTGAACGCGGCGACCAGCACGATGATGCCCAGCGCAAAGGCCATCGCCACGCGCTCGACCTGCAAGGCTTCGAACAGGGCGGCATTCATGCTGCGCCAATCGGTGATGAGGGCCCTGCCTGAAAGCTTCTGCGCAACCGGCGCGAGGATTTCGCCGACGCGGTCCGGGTCTTCGGTTTGCACTTCGATCATGCCGACATTGTCGCCCGAGAGCAGCAAGGTCTGCGCATTGGGGATCGGCATGACGACGATGCGCTCGTCAAAATCATAAACGCCCAGCTCGAAAATGGCGGTCACCTCGTAGCCGATCTGGCGCGGCACCGTGCCAAACGGGGTCGAGCGACCCTGCGGATTGATAATGGTGACGGTATCGCCAATGCGCAGCCCCAGATTGCTGGCAAGACGCGAACCCATCGCCACCTTGCGTTCGCCCGGCTCAAGCGATGCCATCGAGCCGACCAGAACATTCGCCTGAAGCTCAGCCAGATCCTGCGCCGCGCTGCCGCGCATCAGGATCGCTTCGGCGCGGCCGTTGAAACTGGCCAGCAGCGGCTGCTCGATGAACGGTGAGGCACTGATGACACCCTCGGTCGCGCGCACTTCCTCCAGAACACTCTGCCAATTGTCGAGCCGGCCATCATAGCCCTGGATCACCGCATGACCGTTAAGGCCGGTAATCCTGTCGGTCAGTTCGGCGCGGAAGCCGTTCATCACGCTCATCACGATAACGAGCATGGCCACAGACAGCATAACGACGCCAATGGATATGCCCGCGACAAGCGCAATCACCGCCTCACCGCGACCGGGAAGCATGTAACGCTTTGCAATGGTCCATTCGAAAGGAGAGAGGATCACTTGGGACAATGGCCTTGATTTGGGCGAATGGTTGGCGCGCGGTTTAGGAAACGCAAGCTTGTGCTGCAATGAACGGTTTTACGCTATCCCCCGAAGCGGTGCGGGGGTTTGTTGATGAAGTGCATGCGGGGGCGGGTATTGCTGTATCTCCGTTGATCGGGCGTGCTCGCGCCGGGCAAAACTGATCGACGATCTTATAGGCACGGCAATGTAGGAAAGGCCCATTATTCCTCCTACCCTCCGCGCAACATCTGCACGCCCCAGTCGCGTTCGAGCAGATAGAGCAATATCCGCGCCGCATCGCCGCGCTTTCCCTCAAGCCCGCCGTCGCGCTCGACGAGCAATCTCGCCTCGTCCTGTGCCATCTGCGCGTACTTCTGCGTCTGTTCGAGCGTGGCGATGCGAAAGCCTTCCTCGCCCGATTGGCGCGTGCCCAGAAGCTCGCCGCCCCCGCGCAATTTCAAGTCTTCCTCCGCAAGGCGAAAACCGTCCTGGCTCTCGCGCATCAGGGCAAGGCGCTGCTTGCCCGTTTCGGAAAGCTCTGCACTGCGCAGCAGAAGGCACACCGATTTGTCGCTGCCCCGCCCCACGCGGCCACGCAATTGGTGCAATTGCGCAAGGCCGAAGCGTTCGGCCTGTTCGATCACCATCAGCGTTGCATTGGGCACATCGACGCCCACTTCGATGACCGTGGTGGCGACGAGCAATTTCGCCTCCCCGCTCGCAAACCTTGCCATGCCTGCGTCCTTCAATTCGGGCGCAAGCTGGCCGTGCACCAGCGCCACCGTATCGCCGAAGCGCGCTTTCATCGCGGCATAGCGCGCCTCGGCGGCGGCCAGATCCTCGTTCTCGCTTTCGGTGCCGCGCACCATCGGGCACACCCAATAGGCTTGCCCGCCGCCCGCCATATGCCGCTCGATCCCGGCAATCACATCCTCCATCCGTTCGAGCGGCACCACGCGCGTATCAATCGCCTGCCGCCCCGGAGGTAATTCGTCGAGCTGGCTCACTTCCATCTCGCCATATTGCGCGAGCACCAGCGTGCGCGGGATCGGCGTTGCGGTCATCGCCAGCGTGTGCGGGGTTACGCGGCCCTTGCGCGTCAGCAGCAGCCGCTGCGACACGCCGAAACGGTGCTGCTCGTCGATCACCACCAGCCCCAGATTCCTGTAGGCCACGCTGTCCTGAAAGATCGCATGCGTGCCCACGACAATATCGATGCTGCCATCGATGAGGCCCATCAGGATGCTTTCGCGCGCCCTGCCTTTGTCGCGCCCTGTGAGCAGCGCAATTTCAGCGCCCACAGGCGCGGCCATGCGGCGCAAGGTCTCG
>DAIQNS010000294.1:0-2616 GCA_036788315.1 Alteraurantiacibacter sp.
GCCGATCTCTGGCAACCATACCTGCCCGGTATAGCCAAACCGGCCCGTGTTCGCCGAGCCCGGGATGCCACGCGTATCGGCTTACAGAATATATTTCGACAAATCCGCATCTCCAGCCAGATCGTCGAGCTTGCGGCGCACATAGTCCGCGTCAATCGCAATGCTTTGGCCTGCCATGTCTTCGGCTTCGAAACTCAGTTCCTCGAACAGCTTTTCCATCACCGTCTGCAAGCGGCGCGCGCCGATGTTCTCGACGCTTTCGTTTACTTGCGCGGCAATGCGGGCAATTTCGACCACGGCTTCCGCGCTCACTGTCACGCTGACCTGCTCGGTGCCCAGTAGCGCCTGATATTGTTCGACCAGATTGGCCTTGGTCTCGGACAGGATGCGCACGAAATCGGCCTCGGTCAGCGAGCGCAGTTCGACCCGGATCGGCAGTCGGCCCTGCAATTCGGGGAGCATGTCGGACGGCTTGGCCACATGGAATGCGCCCGAGGCAATGAACAGCACATGGTCGGTGGTCATCGGACCGTATTTGGTCGCCACCGTGGTGCCCTCGATGAGCGGCAGCAGATCGCGTTGAACGCCTTCGCGCGAAACCGATCCCCCGCGCACATCAGACACCGCGATCTTGTCGATCTCGTCGAGGAATACGATCCCATTGGTCTCGGCATTGGCCAGCGCCACGCGCGCGACATCGTCCTGGTCCATGCGCTTTTCGGCCTCTTCCTCGACCAGCTTGTCCCAGGCATCGGGCACCTTCAGCTTGCGCCGCTTCTTGGGCGGGCCGCCAAAGGCCTTGCCCATCATTTCGGACAAATTGATCATGGTCGCGCCGCCGCCCATGCCGGGAATGTCCATCTGCATCCCCTGCTGGTCGGCAACCTCGATTTCCACCTCGGTCTCGTTCATCGCGTTTTCGACGATCCGCTGGCGGAAACTGGCGCGGGTCGCCTCGCTGGCGTTCTCGCCTACCAGAGCGTTGAGCAAGCGCTCCATCGCCGCCTCGCTTGCGGCCTCGCGCACATTTTCGCGCCGGCGATCCTTTTCCAGCCGGATCGCGTCTTCAACAAGATCGCGCGCGATCTGCTCGACATCGCGGCCGACATAGCCGACCTCGGTGAACTTGGTCGCTTCCACCTTCACAAACGGGGCATGCGCCAGCTTGGCCAGGCGGCGGCTGATCTCGGTTTTGCCGCAGCCGGTGGGGCCGATCATCAGGATGTTCTTGGGCGTCACCTCGTCGCGCAGATCGTCATTGATACGCTGTCTGCGCCAGCGGTTGCGTAAAGCCACCGCAACGGCGCGCTTGGCGTCCTTCTGGCCGATGATATGTTCGTCGAGAGCGGCGACAATCGCCTTGGGGGTCAAGCTGTCCATCAAGCGCCCATTTGGCGAGGAATGCGCCCCGTTCAAGATGCAGGCTGCAAACTGCTCGGGGCCTTCGCCGCGCCCAGCTTTGCATTGAGCCAGCGCGTCATCGGCCGTTCGACCCAAAGGAAGAACAGCCAGCTCGCCACCAAAGTGCCGATCGCCAGTGTGATCATGAAACCCCACGCCCCGCCCGGCAGCGGAAGGCTCTGCCACACGAAAGTCCAGAAATGCGCAGCGGGCACATGCAGGAGATAGAGCGCGAAGCTGATATCGCCGAGCCTGTCGATAAGGGCGGGCCGCGGCCAGGCGATATCCCCGCCAAACAGCGCCAGCGAAAACAAGGTCGCAGGCAGCGCGGCGGACACAAGGTAACCCGGGCTATGCGGATCGAAATGGCCGAACGGAGAGGTCAGAAAAGGCACCGCGATTGCGAGCGCGAGCGTGGCAAGGCGCGCCGAGGCGGAGAGGCTGCCTCCGCGCTCACGCCACAGCGCCAGCGCCATGCCGCAAATGAACACCAGCACCACCGGCCGACTGACCATCCACAAGGGCGCACCTTGCGGCTCAAAGGCCTGCCCCGCAAGCGCCAGCAGGAACAGCGCGGCGACCGTCAGGCCGATCGCCATGGCGCGCCGATAGGCGACAAACAGGCCGAACAGGAAATAGAACACCATTTCATAAAAGAGCGTCCACCCCACCCACATGATGGGCAGCGGCAGCGTAAACGCCTCGCCCGACCAATAGGGCCACAGCGCGAGCGATTTGGCGATTTTCTCGAAGCCGAAGCTGCCGCCGCGCAGAACCACGACAATCGCCACCAGCAACAAGGTCGCAATCCAGTATGGCGGGAGGATGCGAACCGCGCGGCGAGTCCAGAAAATGCGCCGCGCATCCGGCTGGCCAAACAGATGCCGCGAGGACACCACCATGATATAGCCCGAGATGATGAAAAAGCCGCAAACCGCGATATTGCCGATGAGGTTGCCCGGCACGCGAATGGCGGACAGGCCAAGTCCGCTGCCCATATATTCCGCAAAAGCGAACGCCTGATGCAAGACGACGACCCAGATTGCCGAGACAAATCGCAACAGCTGGATCGAGATCAGCCGACCCTGGCTCAGGCTGCCTGTATGGAGTTCCCCCGCCCCTGCAACCATGCGTGCCCCCTGTTGTAGGGGCAGCGCGTGCCCCGGCTCAGACTTCCTCTAGCGTAACATTGCCATTGGTAAAGACGCAGACCTC
>DAIQNS010000295.1:0-2600 GCA_036788315.1 Alteraurantiacibacter sp.
TGCATCACCTGTCGAAGGCTTGGCAATCGCCTGCACCGCGGCAAGGCGAGCTGCGGACGGGCCAGCGGCAACAGAGGGCAATTCCTGCCTCACAACGTTTGCAGCAGCGGGCTGGCTTACAGGCTGCGCTGCGGGAACGGGAATGACGCCTGTCGGGCCCTGGGGCGGCGTCATGCTGCTGGTTGGTGCGGGAGTGCTGCCCATACCGGAAGGCGCAGCGCCCGTGCCCGCTTCAAGAGCAGCCAGGCGCATTTCGATCCCGCGCATGGCGTTTTCGTTGACTTCGGTCGTCGCAGTCAGGCGAGCGAGCTGCGCTTCGATGGCCTCGAGCCGGGTCAGCACATCGGTCAGCGCGCTGCCGGTGACGCCGGGCACATCGCGCTCGAGGGTTTGCTGCTGCGCGGTAATCTCGGGTTCAAAAAAGCGCTGGTCGCCGCCTGGAAAGACCTGCCGCTGCACGGCGCGCAGCTGCGTCTCTATCCGCTCGAGCCGGGCCTCGGTCGTCTGCGCCTGCGCCTGCGCGGGCAAAGGCATCAGACCCGCCATGATCGCTGCAAGACCTGCTGAAAGCATCGCCCGTTTCATACCTGAATTCCTCCGTGATCTCACTTGCGCGCCATAATCATGGCAGTCTTGACCAAGATAGACGATTAACCAAGGGCTGACAGCCCGCGCAACTACGCTAATCCCCGGCTGCTTTGGCGCCAGCCTGCTTCGCGACGCGCTATTCCTCGTCCGTCATTCTTCGCCGGCTGGCGGTGCGACATCCTGCACTACTGGGCGCGAGACGAAGCTCGGGTCACGCGGGGCGGCCTCGGTCGCGCTTTCGGCGTCGGCAGGGCGGGCGCTTGGCGATGGTGACGGGCGCGGCCGGCTTGAGCGCGTCTGGGTTGCCGCAGGTGCTGGCCCGGCGCTTGCTTCGCTTGCGGTCTCGCCATCCGCTTCCTGCGCGCGGGCAAGTAATGCCTCGGCGCTCACCGGCACATCGACAACGGTGAGCGGCTGTGTTGAAAGCCTTGGCACCGCTTCTCCGCCAACGGTGATAGCAAGCAGATCCGGGCGCCCTGTGATGACCACCGGCCCATCAGCATCGGCGGGAACAGTATAGCTGTCGCCCGCGGCAAGCTCGCCTTCCTTGAGGACAAGCCCTGCTGCATCGGTGAAGCGGACCCAAACGACATCCTGCGCAGTAAACACCACCGGGCCGCTATCCGCCTGCGCGCTGCCTGACGCAGGCACATCTTCCTGTGCCGTCTCGATCGGGGCAATTTCGGGGTCGGCCATCGGCTCCCAATCGACATCGCTGCCGAATATCGCTTGCCCGGCAAAGAACATTCCCGCCAGCAGCAGGACCGCAGCAAAGACCGAAAACCAGACCAGCCTGCCACTCGGAGCGCGCGAGGCTTCGCCCGGTTCGAACTTGGTACTGGGCTGCCTCGCCATCGGCTCAAGCTGCATTTCCTCGCGGACCTTCTCGGCAATGAATGCCGGATCAAGACCAACGGTCTTGGCGAAAGTCTTGGCGAAGCCGACCGCATATGTGCGCCCGGGAAGACTTTCGAATGCCCCCGCTTCAATCTGTTGCAGATGGCGCAGGGAGATACGGGTTTCCGAAGCCACCTGGTCGAGCGTCAGCCCCTTGGCCTCGCGCGCGGTGCGCAACATTTTTGCCACGCCCGGCTCAGGCGTGCCTTGTGCGACCTCTTCTGCTTCCTCGGACATTTGCGCTCCGGCAAAGGGTTTGCACCCGTGCGATCCCTTGCCTCTCTGTTGCATTGCGGCAACGGCGCAAGTCAAGGGCTAGTGAAGCTGTTTGGCCTAATCGGTATCGATTCCTCGCACCTTCGCCCATTCCTGCAGGGCAATGCGCATGTTTTCGGGCGGATTGGCGAGCCATTGATCCATCGCTGCGGTGATTTCCGAAGTGTCGATCTTGCAAACGAGTTCCTTGATCGGTGCCACGGCCGCAGGCGTGATCGACAAGCGCCGTATGCCCAGCCCGATCAAGGCCAGCGCCTCGAGCCGCCGCCCACCCATTTCCCCGCACACGCCAAGATCGACCTTGTGCCCGGCCACGCCTTTTACCACGCGCGAGAGGAAGCGCATGATCGAGATGCTGAGCCAGTCATATCGCGCGGCCAGCATCGGATTGGCGCGGTCGGCGGCAAACAGGAACTGGGTCAGATCATTGGTGCCCACGGAAATGAAGGAGACCCGGTCCATCAACAGATCGAGCACTTCGGCAAGCGAGGGCACTTCGAGCATCACGCCGTAGCGAATGGCGCGGGGCAGCTGATGCTTGCGTTGCCGCAGATAGGCCAATTGCTTGTCGAACACAGCCTTTGCCGCGTCGAATTCCCATGGCTCGCTGACCATCGGGAACATGACGTTGAGATCGCGTCCCGCCGCACCTTCGAGAAGAGCGCGCGCCTGCGCCTTGAGCAGGCCTTCGCGCTCCAGCGCAAGGCGCAAGGCGCGCCAGCCCATCGCCGGATTTTCATCCTCGCGCCCGGTTTCATTGGCCAGATAGGGCAGCGATTTGTCGCCGCCGATATCGACCGTGCGGAAAATCACTTTCTTACCCGCAGCTGCATCAAGCA
>DAIQNS010000296.1:0-2588 GCA_036788315.1 Alteraurantiacibacter sp.
GGCGGAGGGAGGGCGCTATTTCCCCGATTTTCTAATGGACTGGCGCAGCAGGCCGAAGCCGCGCTCAACCTCTTCGGGATCGGGCGCCACTGAAGAACGCCTGTTCGGATTGACCGACCGCGAACTCGATTCGGTGAGAGAACTCGTACAGGGACGCTCGAATAAGGAGATTGCTCGAAACCTGCACATTGAAGAGGTGACGGTGAAATTGCACCTTCGTCGGGCCTACAAGAAGATGAACGCGCACAACCGGGCCGATGCGGTGCGCATTGCGCTTGCTGCTGGAATCAATTCTGGACTCAATTGAACCCTCATATCCCACACAGATCCCCCCAACACGTCCGTTGGCGCGGCGCGCCGCCAAGCGTCCGAGCTCGCCGCCAACGGCGAGTGATCGCAAGTCCCCCCCTCGCGCAGCGTGCGGTCGCGTCTGTCTGGCCTATCGCAGCTTGACCTTTGCGCAGGTGTGCGGCCCACCCGCCGGGTTCCTGCCTCATCGCCCCGGATACAGCTTGCCCGTCACAGGACCAGGCACCGTTGAACAGGGCTTGACAGTGTATCTGCATCCAAACCTATACCGTGGTCGGTTCTCCCGGCCCTTCGCTCGCAAGTGATTTGGGCGGATTTCAGAGATTTTTTCAACCTCGCGTGATCGGCATCGAGAATGCCGTGGCGCTGGTGCGCGGCGGGCCGACCGCGGCGACCAGCTTCTTGCGCGGCGAAATGGGCGGGACGCTGGTCGAGGCGATGGTGCCCGAACTGGGCGAAGCGATGCGGATTGCCCAGGACCCGCTGGTTGGCCAATTGCTCGCACAATTGACCGGCGTAGATGTGAGCGGCGTAGCGCGCAATTTCGCGGGTAAGGTCGACAATGCCATCTGGACCGAGATCGGCGTGGAAGAAGCCGCGATCCGCCGAGATCCCGCTGCCACGGGCGATCCGCTGCTGATCGGGGTCTTTGCCGGAGCCAATGCGCTTTAGCTCAGTAGGAGAAGGATATCCCGATCAGCGGCGCATGGCCGATGCGGTCGGGCGCGTTGTCCGCGAAATCCTGCTGGCGCAGATAGGTTGCGCTCAATTCAAGGTTCTCGCTTAACACGTATTTGAGCGCGACCTGCGTGCGCAGGCCGGTGATCCCGGTGTCGCCGCCCGGGCTGGTGCCGCGCAGCGTCCAGAACAATTCGGCATCGCTGCCAAAACCCCATTTTCCGTCGTCGCTCAAGGGAAAGGCGAAGCCCGCGCGTGGCCGCAGGCGTAGGCCCATGCGGCCGCCGCGATCTTCCACGAAGCGTTGTTCCAAGCGCAAGCGCGTCCGGATGATCCCGTATTTGCCCGAGAGTTGCTGGATCAGGCGCAATTCGTCCCGCCCACCGTCATTGGCGCGCGTTTCCAGCGCGCCGGATAGCGTGAATTCATCCGACAGGCTCTGATTGAGCCAGGCGCGCACGAAGTAGGTATCGTCCCGGCCCCGGCTCGCCGCGCGAAAGCGCTGCGCAGTTTCGAGTTCGAAGGAGGTGTCTTCGTCGAGGGCGAATTCGGCTGAGGGATTGAGCCACAGCTCGAAATCCTCGTCGCTGGCGTTTGCGGCACCGGGGAAAGCCACAAGGGCAGCGGCAACCAACACAATCGGCAATCCTCGCACAGTCCAATTCTCCTGAAATAAACCCGCCTTTGACCAGAGCGGCGGGCCCCACGGCCTTGCAGTTCGCTTATGCATTGCGCATAGGCTCAGGCCGTTCCATATTTGCATGCCTGCCTTCAAGACAAGCCTTATCCAGCGCAAGAATTATTCAGCAAACCCGGTGAAACTTTCCCGTGTCCGATAAATCCGCTCTCGATCAATTCAAATCTGCCCTGACCGGGGCGGCGAGGGCCATCGCGCGCGAAGCGGAAGCCGAGTTGAGCTGGACCGCAGATGCGCCCGGCCTGCAAGGCAAGACCATGCGCGTGCCCATGCCCGGGCGTGATATCGCTCCGGCGCAGGCGCGCGAGGCACGCGGGTTTGCTGACAGTTTTGCCCTGAAGCTGCGCCATCACGATACCGCCCTGCATAACAGGCGCGGCCCCGAAGATCCCGATGCGCGCGCCTGCTACGATGCTATCGAGCGGGTGCGCTACGAGGCGATCGGTGAAACGCAGTTTGGCGGGATGCGCGACAATCTTGCCGCCATGGTCGAGAAGCGCGTGGCGGGTACGGCTATCACCCGTGCCGAGGCGGCTGAGGATGTTTCCATGGAAGCCGCGCTCGCGCTCATGCTGCGCGAAGCGATCACCGGGCAACCTGTGCCCGAAGCGGCACGGGGCGGTGTGGAGCTGGTGCGCGCCTTTGTCGAATCGCGCACCAGCGGCGATATCGCCAAGCTGGCGGCAAATCTGCACGATCAGAAAGCTTTTCAGGAGCTCAGCATCGACCTTCTGCGCCATCTCGACATGATGCCCAGCGAGCTCGATGAAACCGATTTCGGCGACGATGAGGAAGGCGAGGACGAGGGCGAGGACGACAGCGCCAACGAGGATGATGACGAGGACGACATCGGCGATGAGCAGGCCGATACGCCCGAAATGCGCGCCGAGGGAGCCGAGGGCGA